>NZ_JBHVST010000034.1:0-96935 GCF_042885015.1 Streptomyces sp. NPDC058086
GAGCGCCTGACCAGCAGCGGGTGCAGGCGGTCCCAGGCAGTCGCGACGGCCTTCCCGTAGTGGGTGGTGTCGGTCACCGTGGTGACGGACGGGACTGGCTGAGTGGCGGCAACCTCGAACGCGAACTCCGCCCCGCGCTTGGGCTTGCGCCCGCGTTTGCCCGCCGGCTGCGGCGCGGGCGGGAAGTACAGGACGCGATCCGAACGCATCCGGCCTAGCAGCTCCACGGGCAGGTCCGCAAGCAGGAAGGCCAGCCGCGTCACGTCATAGCCGGCATCGACGACGACCAGGACGGGCGGGTCACCGATCTGCCACTGGCCTGCCACATACAGCCGCTGGAACACTTCACGGACCTGGGCGGCGGTGACGGCGATCGCGTCGTCCCACGGACACAGCCGGCGTGGCGCCACCGCCGAGTCCGTGGAGACCGACCTTCAAGATAGATGTCCACCACCACTTGGCAGGCGGAACCTGCTGGCCCGCCATACCGTCGAGGAATGAGCGTTTACGTCATTCTCTTGCCGGAGGCGATCGCGGACGTCGATCGCCATGAAGACCGAGAAGCCCTGGCTATGCCGTATGAAGACGAGCCTGGCGCCGCGGTGTACAAGTATGAGGTCCTGCCCAGTGGTGCCTTGATGGTCTGGCGGACCCTTCCGGACTCTTCGGCAGTACCCGAGGCCACGTTCGGTCCTTCGGCATGGAGCCATGTGCGGGGGTCATTCTTCGGAAGCAACGATTAGCCATCGGCGGGTACCGCGTACCTCGGGATCTGCCCACCGTGGAGGGCTGGCGTGAGCGTGCAGGTGGAACCCCGCGCCCAGTGCTGCTCCTCGTGGTCGGTGACCCCCGCCAGGCGGGACACCAGGTCGGCAGCCCAGCCGACACGCTTGGCCAGCTCAGTCCTTTTTCCGGCGGTGGCGAAGATCCATTCAACGGCGCGGGCCATGACTGATGCCGAGTCTCGCCTGCCTCCTTGGCCCTGCCGCTCACCAATCGCCGCCCGGACGTCGTCATGTACCGCGCAGACACGATCGACGTCACCCCTACCCGCCCTGAGCACGTGCTGCTGGTCGCGGAGGTGGTGTCGCCAGGCTCGGAGACCACCGACCGGATCATGACTGCTGCCGTGCGCCGGTGACGCTCCGTCATGCTGGGCATCATCCTTCGGTCGTGTGAGACCTTGCCGGAGTTGTTGTTCCCGCACCTGATAACGGTGCTGGTGGAACGCGTGGTGGTGGAGAGCGGCGTGCTGCGGATCGCCGCGAGCACGAAGGACGGGACCGCAGCCGTCTGTCCAGGGTGCGAGGCGTTGTCGACACGGGTGCACAGCCGCTACGGACGCAGGATCGCCGATGCGCCGGTCGGCACCCAGCCGGTGCTCATCGAGTTGTTGGTGCGCCGGCTGTTCTGCGACAACAGCGACTGCGCGAGGGTGACCTTCGCCGAGCAGGTCGAGGGGCTGACCAGCCGCTACGGTCGGCGAACGCCCGTCCTGCAGCGGATCGTCGGTGCTCTTGGTGTCGTCCTGGCCGCGCGCGCCGTGGTCCGGCTGGGGCTGATGCTGGGCATCGTGGTCAGCCGGATGACCGTGCTGCGCGTGGTGATGGCGCTGCCGGAGCCGGCCTGGGCGGTGCCGCGGGTGCTGGGAGTGGACGAGTTCGTGACCAGAAAGGGACGCCGGTACGGCACCATCCTGATCGACTGCGAGACCCACCAGCCCCTGGACCTGCTGCCCGACCGCGAGGCCGAGACCCTTGCCACATGGCTGCGCGAGCACCCCGGCGTCGAGATCGTCTGCCGCGACCGCGCGGCGTTCTTCGCCGAAGGTGCCCGCACCGGCGCCCCGCAGGCCCGGCACTGCGCAGACAAGTGGCATGTCTGGCACAACCTCGGCGAAGCCGTCGAACGCCTGGTCTCCCACCAACGCTCGCTCCTCCGCGACCTCGTCGAGCCGGAACCTTCGCCCGAACCCGAACCGGGGCCCGTGCCGACCTCCGTCGGCCAGGAGCCACCCGAGCCCTACCCGCCGGGGAAGTTCCTCGACCGGCTCCGCGATACCCACGCCGCGGTCCGCGCCCAGGTCGAGAAGGGCCTGAGCCTGCGCGAAGTCGCCCGCCGGCTCGGACGGGCCGCAACACGGTGCGCAAGTACGCTCGCGCCGCCAGCCCGGAGGCGATGCTGCACGGCCAGTGGCAAGACCGGACCAGCAAACTCGACCGCTACCGGCCCTACCTGGAGCAACGGATCGCCGAGGGCCGCACGAACCTGTCGAGCCTCCACCGCGAGTTGCAAGAACGTGGGGCCCGCTGCGCTTACAGCACTCTGCGCGACTACGTCCATCCGCTGCGTCCCGGACGCCGACCCGCCACCAACCGGCCGCCGATGGCCCGGCCTCCCTCGCCCCGCGAAGCCACCCGCTGGATCATGAGCCACCCCGACCACCTACGCGACGACGACCAACTGCAGCTCAAGACGCTGCTGGCCCGCTCGCCCGAGCTCACGGCCGCCACCGCCCACGTCCGGACGTTCGCGACCATCATGACCAACCGTGAAGGAGACCGGCTGCCCGGATGGATCGCCGATGTCTGCGCCGACCAGCAGTGCGGCCTGGCCTCCTTCGCCGCCGGGCTGATCACCGACCTCGACGCCGTCGTCTTCGGCATGAGCACCGAATGGTCCTCCGGGCCCGTCGAAGGCCGGGCGTCACGGTGTGACGCCTTCTGAACGCGATTGCCTCTGGCGATAGGCCCGGGTGCGGCACCTCGGTGAGCAGTACAGGGCATCCACCCGCTTGCGGTTGCCGCCCGTGACCTCGCCGACGGACCGGGCACCGCTTCTTCGGCCGGCGGTACTGACGGCCCTCACGCAAGGCGACGGCGAACTCCGGATTGCTCCGCCACCACTCCTCCCGCTCATGCTTCCGTCTCCACGCTTTCGTGCGGCAGGCCGCTGAGCAGTACCGGCGTGACTTCCGGCTGCCCTGGGGCAGCGGGCTGCCGCACTGACTGCAACTCTGGACGCTCTTTCTTGCCACAGCTCCAGGATCCCCCTGGACGATCCATGCGACCAGGAACGCAAGGGAGCCGTTCGCCAGACTCGGCTTTGTCTCGCCGCAGGTCAGGGCCGCCGCACAAGACAACGCCGGCTGAGGACGTCACCTCGGGTGGCTGCTGAGCTGCGGGCGTCAGTCTTGCTTCGATACTCCTGCTGATCCTCGGCAATGCCAGCAGCGGCGGGGTCCTGCCGGCGGCGTACCTTCCGTCCTGGCTGCACCCGCTGTCTGAGGTCCTGCCTGTCGGGGTGGGCGTCCGCGCGATGCAGGGGCTGTCCGGGTTTCAGAACGACGGTTTGACCCGCGCCCTGGTGATCCTCCCGCTGTGGGTGCTCGGCGCCGTCGCCGTGCTCTACCTGAAGGACGCGTTCCGACGCGAGGCTCCGCGTGCCGCGCAGAACACGGCCGAGCCTCAGTACGCGGAAGCCCTTCCGGTTGAGGAGGTCGGGGCCGACGTCGAGCCAGCGCGGCAGGCCGGGCCTGGTGGTCTGTCCGGTCTCGGCAGCGGCGGTTTCGATGAAGCGGCGCAGCAGCGCGCGGCGTGGTTCGGGTGACCGCACTCCGGCCTCGACGTCGGCGAGGATCGGACGCAGACGGTGCGCATCAGGCGTCGTTCCGGCGGGCTTCCTTGCGGGCTTCACGCGCGGCCCGCTCCGTCGCCGCGTGCGCGGCCGTCGCCGCAGCCAGGCCGGCGAACAGCGAGAAGTGAACGTACGTCGCTCGACGCACGTTGAGCTTCCGACGCATCATTTGTACGGCCTCACCCATAGCGGCGGCGAAGGCATGTGAGGCAGCCCGCTGTGCGGGCAGGAGGTCGCCGCCGGCGCCCTCCGGACGGGACCGGCCATGAATCTCTGGTGAACTCTCCCGCCTCACGGGATCGCGTATCTCTGCAGGTCACAGGCCGTGTCTCATGGCCGGATGCTGAGTATCGCGACGATGCACGCCGGGTCTGGCTGCCGCTACTTCTTCTGTGGGGTCATGGTCGGCGACGGCCGGCGCCCGGCGGGCAAGCCGCTGCTCGCCGCGCAGGAGGAGGCCGGTGTCCCGGCCGGGCGCTGGTGGGGCCGGTGTCTGGCTGCGCTCGGCACCCGGTGCCGTCGTGACCGAGCGGCAGGCCGAACTCCTCCTGGGTGAGGGGCGGCACCCGGATGCCGACCGGATCGAGCGCGAGCGTCGGGACGCGGGGCTGGACCCCAAGGCTGCACGGCGGGCGACTGTTCTGGGGCGGCCGATCGAGCAGATCGAGAACGCGGTCCTCGCCCTGGATCTGGGGTTCCGGGCGCCGTCGACCGCTCAGGTGGCATGGGGGCTGGTCGACGACGACACCCGCGGTGTGCTGGAGCTGTGCCAGGAGATCGGGCGGAGCAGGGCGCTTGCCTGACTGGAGGAGTCGGTTGCCACAGTGCGGTGGGGGAGCGCCGGCCGTCACCGTGCCCCGGTCCTCGACGGCCTGGTCGTCGCGGTGTTCTGCCACTACGAATCCCGGTCCGGTCAGCCCCTGTTGCATGAGCATGCGCTGATCTCGGTGAAGGTGCGGCGGCCGGACGGGCAGTGGGGCAACCTGTAGGTTCGCATTTTCCGTGTCCTTTTCTCACAGGCGATGTCCCTTGCCCGGCCCAAAGGACACGGAAGTGAGACGAACGGCTGGGGTTCGACCCCGCGAGAACGCAACGCTCAGGCCTCCCGGGACGCGCCGGGGGGCGGGCTCACTCCTGCACCGGCCCCGCCGCGAGGGCGTCCAGCTGCTCCTTCGACCACGAGAGCCTGCCAGCCCGCAGGTCTTCGACTACCGCGTGCACCCACTCCAGCTCCGCGGCCGTCACGGCCCGCAGGTACTCGGTCTCCAGGCGGGTGATGCGCGGCAGCCCCTGCTCCGCCTCTGCGGCCATGGCCGCTTCCAGACCGTCGAGCTGCTCCGCGAGGGCGTCGACCCGCCGCTCCAGTACGTCCGCCATCTCGTCGGACGTGAGCAGCAGAAGGTTCGAGAGGGCGGCCGGGAACTCCGGGAACTCCTCCTTGGGCGCGGAGAGCATCTCCTCAAGCCAGGCGCGGGCGGTCTCGCGCCCCGCGTCGGTGACCTCATACACGGTCCGCTCGGGGTACTGCTGATCGCGGCCGGTCTCGCGGACCGTGATCAGCCCGTCGCCATTGAGCCGCTCGATCGTGCGGTAGAGGCTCGCACGCTGCCTGACGTTGACGACCTGCTCCTTGCCCCAGTCCTTGACCAGCCGCTGGATGCCGTACGGATGCAGCGGCTTGTAGTGCAGCAGAGCCAGGACGGTCAGGGCGAGGGGGGAGCTGCGGGGAGCGGATGTGGTCATGGACTCGATTTTAGCCCCGGAATGACTAGTTGACGAGATACTAGTTTCAGTGAAACTATCAAATCGTCAACGCGACACAGCCCCGAGAGGAACCACCGAGATGTCCCGCACCGAGCGCATCCACTCCGACCACGACCTCGTCAAGCACCTCGGCAACTGGACCGAGGCCGGCCGCTTCGAGATCAAGGCCCGCCATGGCACCGCTGTCCTCGACCTCCGCTCCCCCGGCCTCCCCGACGACGTCGAGATCCACCTCGCCATGGACCGGGCCATGGTCAAGCTGCTCGTCGACGACGCCACCGCCATCGACCACTGGAACCTGAGGTGGACCGCCCGCGGCAAGGTCAAGGACTCCCAGTCCTCATCCACCCACAACACGACGGCCGGCCGCCGGGTCCGTCTGTCCGGCTCTGCGACGAACAGCGAGATCCGCATCCACCGCGGTGGCATCGCGATCCTGTCGGCGATGTTCTCCCGTGCGTACTTCCAGGATGTGCGCCGCGCGCACAAGAGCGGCGGCATACCGACGATCGACGACCCTTCGAGGGGGCACCAGTCATGACCCGCATCGGCAAGGCCCGCACCGCACTCGTCGTCGGCGGCGGTATCGCCGGCCCGGTCGCCGCGATGGCGCTCCGCCAGGCAGGTATCGAGGCCGCCGTCCACGAGGCGTACGACCACACGGCCGACGGGGCCGGAGGCGGCATGACCATCGCCCCGAATGGCCAGAACGCCCTCGACGCGATCGGCGCGGGCGACCTCGTCCGCGCCATCGGCACCCCGGTCACCGCCATGGGGCTACGGAGCTGGACGGGCAAACACCTCGCGCGGTTCGCCCCGCCCTCCCGCCTCCCGTCCCTGCAGTTCGTCTGGCGCGCCGATCTCTACCGGGCGATCTACGACGAGGCGGAGCGCCGCTCCGTTCCCATCCACCACGGCAAGCGGCTGACCGGCACGACAGGCACCGGCTCCGGCGTCACCGCGCACTTCGCGGACGGTACACAGGCGAGCGCCGACATCCTGATCGGCGCCGACGGCATCCGCTCCACGGTCCGCTCCCTGATCGACCCGGCCGCACCGCGGCCGAACTACGCCGGCCTGGTGTGCTTCGGAGCGCGGATGGACCGGTCAGGGATGCCCTCCACCGACGGCGTCATGTACATGTGCTTCGGCAAGCGCGCGTTCTTCGGCTACCAGGTCTTCGACGACTCCTCGGCGGTGTGGTTCGTGAACCTGCCCCACCGCGCACCGATGACAGTCGCCGAGGCTCAGGCGATCGGCGCGGAGGAGTGGATGCGCACCCTGCGGACCGCCTTCGCCGACGACCGCACCCCGGCCCTCGAAATGATCAGCCGTACCGACGTCGGCCAACTCCTCATCACCGGCCCGATGGAGAACATGCCGAGGGTCGCGAACTGGACCCACGGCCGCATGACCCTGATCGGCGACGCGGCCCACGCCGCCTCGTCCAGCTCCGGACAGGGCGCCTCCATCGCCGCCGAAAGCGCCGTCGAACTGGCTCGCTGCCTGCGGGACCTGCCCTACGACCAGGCTTTCGCGGCGTACGAACAACTGCGCCGACCCCGCGTCGAACGCATTATCAAGCTCGGCGCCCGCACGAACAGCAACAAGACCGCGGGCCCGGTCGGCCGCGCCCTGCGCGACCTCGTGATGCCGACGACCATGAAGCTGATCAACCCGGAGAAGATGGCCTGGCAGTTCGACCACCACATCGACTGGGACGCGACGGCAGCCCCGCTCACGTGAACTCCAGCCCGTCCGCCGGGAACGGGCTGCCGCCCGCGCACAGGTCCAGCACCGCGCCTGCGCCGGCCGGGTGGAGTCCGATCGGTCACCCGGGGCTATGGCCGCGGCCAGCTCCCTGTCGTTCGTCCAGACTCCCGACGCGGGTGGCAGGTTGGTTCGAATCCTGCCGAGTGCACACAGGTCAAAGGCCCCCCCGGGATCATCCCGGGGGGGCCTTTGACATCAACCGCTGACATCAACGTGGTCAGAAGCGCCGATCACTAAGTGGTCGGCTCCGGAAATCCTTCGGGGGTTGACGTCGGAGTCCAAGCAGCGCTGGGCAGTTGTCAGGGGCTCAACCGGCATCGTCTCAACGGGCGGCTGATCCGAGGTCTGACGTCTCGGTGAGGTTGGACTCTGCGCAGGGGTCACGCGATCTGCGAAGCCCTGGCCATCTTCCAGGAAGAGTGGCTGGCCCTCCACAACTAGGCGAACCCCGACGCCATGCCCGGCACCCGCGACCTGGTCGCCCCCGTCGCCTACGTACGGTGCCCGGTCAAGGCCACGCCCATCTCCACCTGCCAGCGGATCCTCGACTTCTACGGCGAGGACTACAAGGGGATGCGCCTGGAAGACCTTGTGCGCACCGTCAAGACCGCGGTCATCGAGCACGCCACGAAAGCCCTCGTGATCGACGACATCACCCGCCTCAAACTGCACCGTGAAGCCGACCAGGACGTCCTCGACCTGATCCGCGAAATGATGAGCATGCCCGTCACTCTCATCCTCGTCGGCGTCGGCATCCCCACCTCGGGCCTGCTACGCGAAGGCCGCCGCGACCCCAAGACCCAGGAGTGGATCTACGAGCCGGTCAAGGACCGCGGCCGCAGCCCCAACGACCACGCCGCCAGCCAGCACGAACGCCGCTTCCAGGTCGTCGACCTCGGCCCGTTTAGGTACGTCACACCTGCGGGGATGGAGGCCTGGATGGCCCATCTTCGGCGTCTGGAAGGCGAGTTGCGGCTGCTGACCAGCACCACTGGCATGCTCACCGAGGGCGACATGCCCGAGTACCTGTTCAACCGCACCAAGGGCGTCGTCGGCATCCTGGAGAAGCTCGTCCAGCACGGCTGCCGCCGCGCCATAAAGGACAAGAGCGAACGCCTGACGAAGGAGCTGCTCAACCAGTTCACCGTCACCCCCGACGACATGCCCGACCTCGACGCGGGATCCGGCGAGCAGCCCAACATCCCGCCCCATGAGCCGACACAGAAGAAACAGTCTCGCGGCCGCAACACCGTGTTCGACGATGACGGCCCGGCCGCGGCCGACGCCGGATGACCGAGGTGTGGCACCGTCCCCTGGCCCGCAGCCTGGAGCCGCTGCCGGAGGAGTCCCTGCCCGGGTACCTCCTCCGGCTCGCCTACCGGCTCGGGCGCTCCCTCGCCCGCGTGGCACACCTCTGTGGTCTCCCGACCAATGGCCAACGCCGTCTCGCAGCTGACTACCTGCTCGAACTACCCCCGGAGACGGTTGCTGAATTCGCGCGAGTAACAGGCCTCTCCGTCCCTGAGGCGCAGAACCTCGGCCTGCGCCGCTACATGGGGATCTTCCCCGCGCTACAAACCATGCGGGGCAACACATCTCGTCAGCCCGAAAGTCGGCCGGGGATGTTCGGCAGCGTCAGCCATCTCTACGAGTCCAACTGGGCAGTCAGTCAGTCGAGCCGCTTCTGCCCACAGTGCCTCAACGGTGACGGCAGTCCCGTGCAGGAAGCGTACGGCGGCCCGTGGAACCTCCGCTGGCACCTGCCCTTCGTCTTCGCCTGCACAATCCACCGTCAGCTCCTACACAGCCGTTGTCCCAGCTGTCGGTCTGACCTGGCCCAGTCGTACAAGGGCCGTGCAACCCTGATCACCCAACCCGGCAGCGCACACATCCTGCATCCACTCCAGTGCCGAAACCTCCTAAGCGGGCAGGACAACCGGCGCGTACGGCCCCACCCCTGTGGCGCCCGGTTGGAAGAGGCTGGCGATCACAGTCCGGCCATGCTCCCCAGCGAAGACCATTACCGCCTCCTCGGCCTGCAGCGTCGGCTGGACGCACGGCTGTCACTTCATTCCGACGAGAATGTGGAGGGGTCCTCAGCAGGCACTCCCTCGTTCCAGAACCTTGTACACACCGCTCAACTCATCAAGCTGAGCTGGCCTGCCGGCAGCAGTCTGGCGCCCTCGGATGCCCTTGCCTCCCTCATCGACAGCCATGCCCGCCCTCTGCATGCAGAATTGCGCACGCCCCGGCCCAAGTCCACCTCGCACCTCGCAGCCCTGTGGACTGCGCCGCAGGGAAGTGCCCAGTGCGGCGCACTGTTGTTGGCCGCTGAGGAAGTGCTCCGCACAGCAGACGGCCCAGCCCAACTGCGCACTCTCATCCGCCCCTTGGCCCGGTTCGCGTTGGAACACGCGCCAGCGGGCGCGTGCCGCTCCTTCTTCAGCCGTCCCGGTTTCTCGCCGACCCTGGCCCGGGCGATGGTGCGGCGAGCACACGGTTTCCACGCCGCGGGGCCGTGGGAGTACGCCAATCTGCGCGTCGCCTCGCGGGACTGTCACTTCACCGCCGAGGAAGTCCCATCTCACCTGCCCCAAGGCTGGTACGACACGTTCTTCGCGGACTTCGCTGATCACGTGCCCCATCCCAACCTCTACACCGTCCGCCATCTGCGCCGAGCGGCACCGCTCAAGCTGGTCGAGATGACTATCGGAGGGTCCTGGGTCGAGTGTGCCCGCGCTCTGGACATCCCCGAAGGACGAGCCCGCAGCGCGCTCGTCAAACTCCGCGGTCAGTTCGGCGACAGCGATTTGTGGTCCCGCTTCGAGGAGATCGCCGAACGACTGGTCCAGCATCTGGATGAACTACCCCGACGCGTCAACTACGCCCGACGTCGCCGCTCTCTGGCCACCTGGCAGATGCCGCGCACCGACTGGGC
The DNA here is from genome assembly GCF_042885015.1 of Streptomyces sp. NPDC058086. Taxonomy (NCBI): domain Bacteria; kingdom Bacillati; phylum Actinomycetota; class Actinomycetes; order Kitasatosporales; family Streptomycetaceae; genus Streptomyces; species Streptomyces sp. NPDC058086. Next base: position 10,112 of record NZ_JBHVST010000034.1, read on the forward strand.
AGCGCTCTGTGATGGCCTCCCGCAAGCGAATCGGCTCACCTCCCTGGACGACATCATGCTCGGCACCGTGCTGGTATGGGCCGAGGCAACCCAGTCCGATTACCTGCTGTGCCCCCTCCTCCGAGCTTCGGGTACAGCCAGGACCGATCTCACGAGGCTGGCCGACAAGACCGCCCGATTCCTCAGTCCGGCCAACCGGAATGACACGCGTCTGGAACTCCTGCACCGCGTCGCCGACTACGCGAAAGCCCTCGGCTCGTATTGCGACAACGGCACACCCGCTACCCCGCAGGACGTTGACGTTTTCGATGCCGCATGCTCGCCCAGGTTTAGCGGCAGGAGCTTGTGACAGACATCGGAACTCGTCAGAGCTCGGCGTCACCTCTGCGCTACAGCGGTGAGACGGCGTGTTCACTCGCAGAAGTGCTCCCTCACCGACGCGGGTCGTCGCGTGTGCCGCACCACTGTTGTCCGCGACGTCGATGCAGCGGTCTCACGAACAGGCGCAGCAGTCGAGCCCGCTCGAAAAGTCCCGTTGCCTCAGCTCAGATGGCATCCCCGCTTTCGCTCCGCAGTCGCGGACCGGTTACTGATCGGTGAGTCGAGACTCGGTCGTGGGGCGGCAACGTGGGGGCATGAGGAATCCGGCTACTCGCCACCACGCAGTGCCGCCCAGATCCGCGGCGGAAGGAGTTTGGCGGCTCTGTCGAGGTCGACGTCTGCACCGCTCAGCCACCTGCGGGACAGTTCCGCGAGCGGGCCGACCAGAACCATCTCGATCAGCGGATCCGTCAGGTCCACGATCGAGCCGGCCTCGATGTGCGGTGCCAGCCACGCGGAGATACGGGCCATGCGGGGGCGCTTGGCCTCGGCGATCACCTCGGCGTGCGCGGGTCGGTAGGCGATGTACTCCGACAGGTGGATCACTCGTGCCTCAGCAGAACGGTCCATGGTGAACGCAAGGTAGGCCTTGGCCGCCGCGGTCACTCCGGTGCGGGCCGTCCTCGCCCGCTCCATCTCGGCCACGGTCGCATCGAGCATCTCTCCCAGGCATCGGGCGTACAGGGCCGCGACCAGCCCGTCGAAGCTGCCGAAGTGGTGGTAGAGGCTGCCGAGGCTTACCCCGCTGCTCGCAAGGACGGATTGCACGGTCGTCTCGCCCGCTTCGTGTGCGGCCAGCGCGGCATCCAACAGGCGCTGCCTGGTCTCCTCCCCCCGCCGCTGCTTAGCCGTTGGCACGGGTCAGCTCCCGTGCCTGGTCCCATAGCCGACGGGCCAACTCGGGGTCGCCCTGCAGGGGCTCTTCCTTGTGGGTGTTGAAGTAGCGTCCCGTGCCTGTGGTGTCTGTCGCCAGGCGCACCACGGGCGCCGCGCCCGCGGCCGGGCCCCGCCACAGCCGCTTCGCCAGGCGGAGCATCACGCCCTGCGCGCCACCTCGATCGCCCAGACCGGTGCGGATCACGCCGGGATGCACTGCGTCGATGGTCACGCCGGTGTCCTTCCAACGCTCCGCGAACAGCGGCATCATCAGCACGTTCGCGCGCTTGGTGTCGCAGTACGTGCGGGAACTGCTGAAGTCCTTGCCCCACGGGGTGCGGTTCGGATCGATCTCGCCCCTGGTGTAGAGGCCGGCGCTGACCTGCACCACGCGCCGCAGCCGCGACTCCAGTGCCAGGTTCAGCTGGAACGGCGCCAGGTGGTTGATCGCGAACGAGGCCTCGATGCCGTCCTCGTTGTGCTGCAGTTCGGTCGGCCACAGGGCCGCGTTGTGGACAAGCACGTCGATGGCGGGACATTCTACCGCCAGGTCCTTCGCCAAAGCGTCCACCGTCCGCCGCGAGGCGAGGTCGCCTTGGACCAGCTCGACTCCTTGAGGCACCGACGCGGCGGGGTCACGCGCCACCGCGACGACCCGGTAGCCCTTGTCAGCCAGCGCCTCGCACACCGCGTACCCGATACCCCGATTGCCGCCAGTCACGACTGCTGTCTTCATGGCAGCCAGCGTAACCATAATCTTGTTCTAGAAAAAACTTCTATTACAGAGTCTCGCCTCATCGGACACGACGGAGACCCCGCGGCGGCACCGGGATCACCGTCTGTCAGGTCGGGCCGGTCGTGTTCAGAGCTGGCCTGGTCGAACAAGGCCGCTCTCATAAGCGATGACGACGAGCTGGGCGCGGTCGCTCACGCCCAGCTTGGCCATCGTCCGGTTGACGTGGGTCTTCACCGTGTGCGGGCTCAGCTGCAGGCGCGCGGAGATCTCGTTGTTGGTCAGTCCCCGGGCGACCAGCGTGAGCGTCTCCCGCTCGCGGGGAGTGAGCAGCTCCATCTGCTCCGGTCGACGATTACCAATTGGCTCGGACAGATGACGGAAGCGCTCCATCAGGGCGCGGGTCGCCGCCGTGGAGAGCAGTGATTCGCCGGCCGCCACCGTCTCGATCGCGCCGACCAGATCGGCCGGATCGGCACCCTTGCCGATGAATCCGCTGGCCCCAGCCCGGATCGCCTCAGCGACGTACTCATCGACCTCGAAAGTGGTGAGGATGAGCACCTTCACGTCGCACAAGTACTCGTCCGACGTCAGCATCCGAGTCGCTTCCAGACCGTCGACCTCAGGCATGCGAATGTCCATCAGCACGACGTCCGCACGGTGCTCCCGAGCCAGCGCCACGGCATCGGCGCCGTTCGCGGCTTCGCCGACCACCTCCATGCCGGGCGTGTTGTCGATCAGCAGCCGGATCATGCCCCGTAGGAGCGCCTGGTCATCGGCGAGTACGACACGGATGGTCACCGGCCGGCTCCGCTCGACTGCTCGGTCAGGCGGACGGGGCGGGCAAAGGGCAGCCGGGCGTCCACGGAGAACCCGCCCTGCGGACGACGACCCACAACAACCTGGCCTCCCACCGCCGCCGTTCGCTCCCGGATGCTGATCAGGCCCCGTCCGGTGCCCCCTGAAGCACTGTTGTCCGGTGCCGCGGCATTGACGGACCCACCGTTCTCGACAGTGAGGCGTACGGCGTCGCGCCCGAAGCCGACCCGGACGCAGGCAACGTCCACACCGCCGTGCTTGCGCACATTGGTCAGTGCCTCCTGGACGATGCGGTACGCGGCGAGGTCCACCGCCGACGGAAGGGGCTGCTTCTCGCCTTCCTTGACGACCTCGACCCGAAGCCCGGCACGGGCGAACGACGCCACCAGCTCTTCGAGTTGGTGAAGTCCTGGGACCGGATCCCGCGGCGTAGCGCCATCTCCCGGCTGGGTGAGAAGGCCCACGATCGCGCGCAGTTCGTCGAGAGCCTGCTTGGAGTGGTCGCGGATGGCTACGAGGTTGTCCACCAATACCGCCGGATCACGTTGTCCTAGATGGACGGAGATACTGGACTGGGTGGTGATCAAAGTGAGTTCGTGGGCCACCACATCATGCAGTTCCCGCGCGATACGCATCCGCTCCTCGGTGACGCGGCGGGCGGCCTCTTCCTCGCGGTTGCGCTCCGCCCGCGTCGCGCGCTCAGTCAACGCCTTCACGTAGGCGCGCTGGCCGCGTACCGAGTCGCCCACGGCGGTGGCCAGTCCAATCCATGTGAGCGCGCCAAGGCGCTGGGGTCCAAAGAGCAGGCCAGGTGCCCAGAGCACGGCCGGCCCGATCGTGCATGCCGCCGTTACGGCTGCCGCAGCCCAGGCGGTGCGCCGCTCAGTGCGCACCGCCATGTTGTACAGGGCCGCACTCAACGGGGTGACGAGAGGAGCGACATCTCCGCCGGAGGCCTGGACGATCACGCATACCGCCGTCGCGATGCCGAGCGCCCAAAAGGGCGCGCGTCGTCGTGCCAGCAACGGCACGGTTGCGGCAGCGGCGAGAAGGGCGTCCAGCGCGGTTGGATGGGCGGACGGCAGCGCCGAGAAGCGCGCCCCGAAAGCGATCAGGGTGCACATATAGATCACGCCGACCAACGCGAGATCGACGATCAGGGGATTTCGCCGCGCCCAGCAGCGTACTGCGGTCCACATGCACCCAGCGTAAACACCACCGGCAGCGGAGATGTCGCCCCGACGCGTCACTCACACCTACCGCAGCCGCGGTATTTCGACGGCTGTCTCCGTGCCAGCGGTAGCCCGGACGCGGTACGGAAAAGCACCGCGCTCGCGCGACGACACACCAAAGGCCTTCAGGAAAACTCATTTTGCCGCGGCCCGGCAGCATCTCCTGCCTTCTGCCTCCCGCCTCCTGCCACAGCGCAAAAAGCCGCCCCCCTGGCAGGCCCGTCGATCTATACCGTGAAGGAAGCCATGGCATCCCATGCCCAGGACACAGGACTCATCACCTCAGGGACCTCCCTCGTCCGCAGGACCATGCCGGCCGCGGTACTCGCCGTCATCTGGACCGGCGCCATCGCGGTGACAGGCCTGTGGTGGGAGAACACCGAGTCCATCTCGGGCAGTGGTGCATGGCTCAGTGAGGCCGGTCGGATCACCGGACTGCTGGCCGGATACGCCGCCCCCGTACTCATCGTGCTCATGGCCCGCCTGCCCTTCCTCGAACGGGGAATCGGCACCGACCGCATCGCCCGCTGGCACGCCATGGGCGGCCGGTACCTGACAGGCCTCCTCCTCGCGCACATCGTGCTCATCATCTGGGGCTACGCGCTGACGGGCGGGAAAGGGATCATGACGGAAACGGTGGACATCGTCTTCCACTACCCGGACATGCTCAAAGCCACCGTCGGCACCCTCCTTCTCTTCGCGGTGGCGATCACCTCCGCGCGTGCCGCCCGTCGTCGGCTTCGCTACGAAACCTGGTACTATATCCACCTGGGCACTTACCTCGCCGTCGCGCTCTCCTTCGCCCACCAGATCTCCGATGGAGCCCAGTTCGTCGAGCCCCTGGCGAGTCTGGCCTGGCAGACCCTGTATCTCGGTGCGGTGCTGCTGGTCTGCTGGTTCCGTCTCTGCGTGCCTTTTCTTTCGGACTTGCGGCACCGGCTGCGTGTGGCGGAGGTGCGGCGGGAGGGCCCCGGCACGGTCTCCGTCTTCGTCACCGGGCGGCGGCTGGAGAAACTCCGGGCCAAGCCCGGACAGTTCTTCCGACTGCAGTTCATGGCACCCGGCCTGCGCTGGACCGCTCACCCGTACTCGCTCTCGGCCCCCGCCAACCCGGAGTACCTGCGCTTCACCGTCAAGGCGCTGGGAGATCACAGCGCAGCGGCCGCCCGGCTGAAGCCCGGCACCAGGGTCCGCGCGGAGGGGCCGTACGGGGCCTTTACGGCGGCACACCGGCGTTCGCCCAAAGTGCTGCTCCTGGCGGCCGGGGTCGGCATCACGCCGCTACGGGCGCTCTTCGAGACGCTGCCAGCCGCCGCCGGCGACCTGACCCTGCTGTATCGGGCCAGCCACTCGAAGGACATACTCTTCCGATCCGAGCTGGAAGCCATCGCGGCCGAGCGCGGTGCGCGGCTTCAGTTCCTCGTGGGGCGGCGCAGCAAGGTGGGCGAGCTTCTCACTGCCGAGAACCTGAAAACCATCATTCCCGATCTGGCCCGGCACGATGTCTTCCTCTGCGGGCCAGAGTCGATGACCGCCACGGCCGTGGCCGCACTCCGCTCCGCCGGGGTGCCGCGCAGCCGCATCCACTTCGAGTCGTTCGCCTTCTGAGTCCATCACCCACCCGCACGCTCGTAGGAGTTATGGTGCGCCGATTCATCGTGACCACCGCCGCCACCGCCTCAGGCGTGGTGCTGTTGCTCTCCCTCAAGACAGCCGTCGCCGATTCCAACCCCTCGCCTCCGACTACAGGCGGCGCCGTCGCCAGTGGCCCGCTGGCGAGCGGTGCAAGCCCCCGTGCGACGTCTGGCAGCGGCTCCGCTTCGGCCGCCAGGACCGTCACGGGGGACGCGGCGAACACGCGATATGGTCCGATCCAGGTCAAGATCACGGTCAAGGACGGAAAGATCACCGACATCTCCGTGCCGGAGTACCCCAAGGAAAACCCCGTCGACAAGATGCTCAACAGCCGGGCGCTGCCACAGCTCCGCCAGGAGGCGATAGCAGCCCAGAGCTCCCACATAGACGTGGTCTCCGGAGCCACCTACACCAGCGACGGCTACACCCAGTCCCTGCAGAGCGCGATCGACAAGGCGGGCTTGTGAGTGGCGTTCCGCTGCGCCGGATCGTGCACGTCATGGGCACCGTGTTCTCCTTCGATGTCCGCGACGCGGAGACAGAAGGACAACGCCGGAAAATCGAGGACGCGCTGCACCAGGCGACTGACCGACTTCACCGCATCGACGCGCTGTACTCCACGTACCGGGAGGACAGCGCTGTCAGCCGCCTTGACCGCGGCGAAGTCACACTCGACACCTGCGAGCCGGAAGTCGCCCGGGTGCTGGCGGCCTGCGCCGACGCAGAACGCGAGACGAGCGGGTGGTTCAGCCTCAGACCCGCCGGCCGCCTCGACCCCTGCGGCTATGTCAAAGGATGGGCGGTCACGGAGGCGTCCCGGATCCTGCGGGCCGCGGGCTCACTCCGGCACAGCGTTTGCGGAGGCGGAGACGTCCAGACCTCAGGCGGCCCCGCGCCGGGTCAACCCTGGCGCATCGGCATCGCGCATCCGCTGCGCCCCGGCCGCCTGGCCGCGATCGTCGCGCACGAAGGGCTCGCCGTAGCCACTTCGGGCACCGCGGAGCGGGGCTGCCACATCGTGAACCCGCACACCGGCAAGCCGGCAACGGGCCTTGCCTCGCTCACCGTCGTGAGCAGGGACCTGGCCCGGGCCGACATCTGGGCCACGGCCGGCTTCGCCATGGGAGCCGACTGGCTCGACGCCCTTGAGGCGGCCGAGGATCTGGAGGCCCTGGCAGTACTGCCCGATGGCGAACTGCGGTACACGTCCGGCTTCCACACCTACATGGCGACCGCTCCCGCGCGCTGAGCCGACTGGCGACCAAATGAATCTCAGAACAAGCTGCCCCAATTGCACCATCGATAAAGGACATTGACGGAATCAATTTCACTAATCGCCGTCGATTGCGCACAGTAGGTAATGGAGAGGGCGGCCACGTGAACCAACGTCGCCGTCCCGGTTCGTGTGCGACCCATCGCCGTCGTACGACGTGAGCCGTCCGGCCCCGCCCTCCGACCGCAGCCAGTTCGCCGACCGGCATCCCCGTGCGCGGTGCGGAGGGTCACCCACTTCCACTCCGCTGCCGCTCCAGGCAGCCTTCTGATGACATTGGCGGAACCGTTGCGTTCGTCCCCACGTACATCCCACCCGCTGCACGATCCGGACGGGGCCCACCCCGATGCGAGAAGCATCGCCCTCACCAAGATCCGCGAGGTCTCGCAGAGACTGGATCGCGCGCTCGTCGGTGCCAATACCATGTGCTTCGCGCTGATCTCCGTACTGAGTCTGACCGGCAGTGACGTGTTCAGCACCACCGTGCTCCCCGGTCCCCTGACCGTGGGATTGCTGCTCTGCCTGATACAGGCGCTCGTCCTGCTGTGGACCGTCGACCGGTACGACCGCCAGTGCGCCCGTCGCCTGGAGCCGCTCACCCGGCTTGCCGCCGGCGAAACCGCAGAGCTTCTCCCTCAAGGGCCGCACACGCTCTTCGCCAGACCGGGGAGGAACCCGTGACCTGGTCCGCAGCCGAAAGTGTGGTCAGCGCCGGCAGCCCGTCGTTCGTGGTGGTCGGCTTCCTGGGATTCATCGTCATCGCCCTGTTCCTGTCCATCATGGGAGGACCGGACGGCAACAGCGCGGCCGACTTCCACGTCGGCTCGCAGACACTCTCGCCTTTGAGGAACGGTGCCGCTCTCTCCGGCACTTACCTGGCAACCACGGTCCTGCTGAACGTCACCGGAGTCGTGGCCATCAGCGGCTTCGACGGCATCACCATGGCCGTGGATCTAGTGCTCTCCCTCGGTGTCCTGATCCTGTTCGCCAGGCCGCTTCGGCAGAGCGGCGCGCACACCCTGGGTGACCTCTTCGCCCTCCGGAGTTCCGGTACCGCGCCGAGAATCGCCGCCGCTGTGGCGACGCTGGGCGTCTGCGTGCCTTTCCTGGCCATTCAGCTGAACAGCGCCGGCGCCATCACTGCCCAGCTCATGGGCCTCTCCTCGCTCGGCGCAAAGCAGGTCTGCACGGTGTTGCTCGGGGTGCTGGTGGTGCTCTGTGCCGCTCTTGGCGGCATGCGGGGCCTCACGTTGGTGCAGATCCTCTGCGGTGCGGTCACTCTCGCGGCGCTGGCCGTGAGCAGTCTGGCAGTGCTGGTTCATTTCCACGGCAACCTCGACACGCTGGTGTCCAAGGCCGCGCGCGGGAGCGGACAGGACCACTACCTGCAACCAGGAAACCTGCTGGGGCACAGCGCCGAGGGCCGTGTCGACCTGATCGGACTGCAGCTGGTGCTGGTACTGGGCACGGCTTGTATGCCGCACATCCTCCTGCGGGTGCACGCCGCTCGGGACGGAGCCGCCGCGCGACGTTCGGTCCGGCACACCGCCATCGTCGTCGCCGTGGTCTGCCTCGCGCTCGTCCTGCTGGGGCTGGGAGCCTCCGCCGTGCTCGGCAGCGACACAATCAAGAGCGGCGACGCCGACGGGGACACCTCTCTCCTGCTGATCACCCGCTCCCTGCTCGGCGGGCAGGAAACGGTCCTGGGCAACCTGCTGTTCACCGCCGTCGCCTGCGCGGCTTTCCTCACGGCGCTCTCCGTGATCGGAGGCACCACCCTGGCCGCGGCCTCATCGGTCGCCCGCGACGTCTATGTTCATGTCGTGCGCCGCCGTCCGTCCGCCGCCGGCACGGAAATCGCCGTGGCACGCACCGCGTCCCTCGCTCTCGGTGGACTCGGCGTCCTGATAGCCGTCGTGCTGCAAGGTTCCCCGACCGGCTTCGGTTCGCAGCTCGCCACGAGCGTCGCCGCCTCTGCCATCCTTCCGGCGCTGGTCTACAGCTTGTACTGGCCCGGATACAACCGCAGCGGGCTGCTGTGCACCGTCTTCGGAGGAGTGGTGCTGGCCGTGTTGCTGCCGCTCTTCTCACCCGCGATGTCCGGTAACCCCAACTCCCTTCTCCCCAACGCGGACTTCGCCTGGCTCCCCGTGCGCAACCCCGGTCTGATCTCCATCCCGGCCGCCTTCCTCCTGGGCTGGCTGGGCAGCCGATGGGGGCGTTCACGCACCACACCGGACGACGAGAAGCGCCGCCGACAGGCCGACGCCCTTCACCTCACGGGAACCCGTCAGCCCGGCTAGCCCGTTCCCGCGCCGCCGCCGGACGCACCACAGCGGACGTCGAATCCGGCACCGGCGCATGACTGCCGGAAATCCCAGGCATGGACGATGTTCATGAATCACGTGGTGGTCCTGCCGTGGGCTTCCGTGTCAGCTTCTCAGCGAACGACATCCTCGCTCAGGAAATGGAACCACATGGCTGATCAACCTTCCCAACGGATCGTTCCCGGCGAATTGCGGACCCTGAGGCTGGTGCCGACCGAACCGGTCCCCGAGATCCTTTTCGTCTGCTCGGCGAAAGTGCGTGCCGACGTCGCCGCCGCGTTGCACGCCAGGTTCGGCCTGGGATCTGAGCTCCCTGAAGACATCCGACCCGTCTACGAGAGTCATCTGTCGTACAGCGACGGCCTCGGCGACGCGTTCTACGAGGCCGGACCTTCGGCCGACTTCACTGAAATCCTGTACATATACCGGACGGAAAGCCTGGAGGAAGCGAAGAAGTTGATGCGGGCCGACCCGCTGTACGCAGCCGGGGCCTTCCACGACGACTCGTACTTCGAGTGGCACATCCATCCGCCCTTGTACAAGAGCCGGCTGCCGTTCATGCCGGAGCAGGTACAGGAGGTCGAAGTCGAGGTGACGACCCCGCGGACACTGATCGCGTCATACGGAACCTTCGACCTGGAGCCGATGAAGGACTGGCAACAGGGCAAGGCCCCGCGTCCGCTCTTCCAACTGCTGCACCTCTACAACCTGTACGGCGAGGGCGGAACGGCGACGATGGGCATCACCTGGGCGTGCGGCCCGAACGCCGACCTCGACAAGGCCCTGCACATCCTCGCGGTTCCTTCGATCGAGATGGCGAAGTTCCACAACGAGATGGACGCCCTTTACCGTTGGGGCATTGTGTCGGACTTCCGCTACTTCGAGTGGTGCATTCACTATCCGCGACGAAAGGCCACGCCACGCCACAGGGCGGTCCTGGGGGATCTCATCGAGGGTGCGCAAACAGGGCAGCGCTAGAGAAGCTCGTGCTCCCCGACCCACGCATGACGTCGATACCTGCCATGAATGATCCCTACACCCCCAAGGGCACGCTTTGCCCGAAAAGCGCAACATACGCACGCCAGTGACCCCGTGAATATCCAGCATCAATGGAATCAATTTCATGAGGCGCGAGAAGGCTGGCAGAGTTGATATCCGGGAGGGTATTCCCGTCGATGCTGCACCGCGTGGGCTCATCTCGATCCGGAGCCTGCCGTAGCTCTGTGAATACCGCACCGCTCCGCCGTCGTCGATCAGCGAAGGACGATCATGACCGACCGCCTTATCACTCACCTCCGGCACGTGGACATCGGTGTGCCGGACTACGAAAAAGAGCTTGAGTTCTATTCCGGGGTCTGGGGTCTTACCAAGGTCGCGGAGGATTCCGGCATTTCCTTCCTGGCCGCGGAGGGCAGTCCGGAGCAGTACGTGGTGCGCCTGCGGAAGTCCGAGGAGAAGCGGCTCGACCTCGTCTCCTACGGTGCGGCGACCACGCTGGACGTGGACGCGCTGGCGGAGAAGCTACTGGCCGGGGGCGTCCGGCTGATCACTCAGCCGGACCGGATAGACACGCCGGGCGGCGGCTACGGTTTCCGCTTCTTCGACGGTGACGGGCGCACGGTGGAGGTGACGGCCGATGTGTCACCGCGCAAGCACCGGCGGATCGAGGAGCGCGAGTCGATCCCGGTGCGGCTGTCGCACGTGGTGCTCAACTCCGCGGACATCAACAAGACGCGTGAGTGGTACGAGCGTCATCTGAACTTCGCACTGTCGGACACCATCCGGCACCCGAAGATCGGGGACGCGATGCACTTCATGCGGATGAACCCGCAGCACCACTCCATGGCGATCGCCGCGGCTCCGCACCAGTCGCTGCACCACATCTCGTTCGAGATGCGCGGCCTCGACGAGTACATGCGTGGTACGGGCCGAGTGAAGAAGTCCGGTGCCACGTTCATGTGGGGGCCGGGTCGGCATTTCGCGGGCGACAACACGTTCAGCTACTTCCTGGACCCGCAGGGGAACATGGTCGAGTACACGACGGAGCTGGAACTGCTGGACGAGGACACCTGGCACCCACACGTCTACGACCCGTCCAAGGACGGAGTGTCCGACCAGTGGGGCACGGCCAACAACCCCATGGAGGAGGCCATCGGCAAGGAGACCCACAACGAGGCCGACCACAGCGCCTTCATCGCTCCGCCGGTCTGAGCGACCCGGCTGACCTGGTCCTGCGGATTTTCCCCCGACCACACCTGATCTCAGTGGCCCGCCCATCAGCCAACGGATGCCACGGTGAGCGGGAGAACCGTGACGGCCGAGGCCCGGTACGGGCAGATTCACTGAGTAGGGCCGCGGCGACTTCCTCCGCGGCCCTATGGCTTCGCGCCCCTCAGAGTGCCCCGACGACGGAGAGCACTCGGTCATCGGCTTCCCGCCCCGGCAAGAGCGACGATCCGGTGTCGGCCTCGTCGGCGGTGACATCCGCGATCATCTGTCGCAGCCAGACGTGCGCCGGATCTGTATGGGCCAGATCGCTCCAGTACATCGTCTCGTGGAGCTCCGGCATCGGAAACGGCGGCTCGAACACTTTGAGGTCGGCAACGTCGCGGAAGTGGTGGGCGAGGCGCTCCGGGACCAGTCCGACCAGCCGGGTTCCCTGCACCAGGAAGGGCGCCAGCATGAGGCTGTCGGCGACGACGTCCCTACGGCGGTCAGCGCACCGGTCCTCGGCCGGCCGAGGACCGAGGAAGGTGGAGAGTTCGCTGATGAGTGAGCCGGTTCCGCGCTTCTGCGCGAGGAGAGCGCTCATCCATGGCTGCCAGGCGATGGCCAGATGAGGGAGGGACTCGAGCAGACTGAGGGGCAGTTCGTCACCGACGTCCGGGTTGTCGGCGGAGACAATACATACGAACCGTTCGGTGGACAGCCGCTGCGAGTGGATCCCGTCCATATCCACGCCCGCGCCAATGACGAGATCGGCGCCATGCTGTCCGAGCATCCGGGGCACCAGATCGTTGAGCTGGCGTGCCTCAATGCCGACGCCCGGCGCGTGGGCCGCCGCACGACGGACGGCGGGCTGGAGAATCCGGAGCATCGTGTAGTCGGACATGACCAGCGAGAAGCGGCGCGACGCCACGGCGGGATCGAACGTGACCCGGTGCTCGATCGTGCGCCGAACCCTGGCGACCACGTCCTCCACCGGTTCGATGAGGGTCTGCGCCAGTGGCGTCAGCTCGTAGTGGCGGCCGACTCGGGTCAGCAGCTCATCGTCGAACATGCGCCGCAGCCGGCGCAGCTCGGCGCTGACGGCCGACTGCGTGAGGTTCAGCTGCTCACCTGCCTTGGTGACGCTGCGGGTGTGAAGCAGGGCGTCGAGCGCCACCAACAGGTTGAGGTCGAACTTACGAAGGTTCACGCCTGACGTCATGATCACCTGTCCAAGGAACGGGGACGCCTTGGGCCCGGTACTCGAGCCGATAGTAAGGTACGTTACCGTACTATAAAGTCGGCGTAACGTCAGGCCCTCGCGAGCAGGGCGAGCACCTGAGCTCGCCCGCTCTCTACCACCCCTCGCCCTCGTTGCGGCCTGACGCCTGCTCCAACGAGGCGCCGATCATTACCGCTGGTCATGTCAGAGATGGATGAGCGTGCTTTTTCCGAACCTCTTCGCCTCTCCATTCCTTGCTATCTTTCGTCGACGAGAAGAGCGGAATTCCGGGAAAGCGCCGTCGTTCCCAGAACTCGGCACACCGGGCCTGGTAGTGCAATGACGAATTTCGCGAAGGTTTACATGTGGGCCCGACGCAAAGAAGGGTATGTTTATGACTTTCGGACTCGGTACTTTCTCCGCTGCGGACGGTGTTCCATTTCCCGGTTTGGTCGTCGACGGTCGGGTGTACGACCTGCGGCCTGAGTTCAGCGACACGCTGTCGATGCTGAACGACTGGGACGCCTCGCTGGGCGGGCTCCGCGAGCTGGCCGTCGCACTGCCCGGGGAGGGCGTGGCGCTCGACAGCCTCCGCCCGCTCCCGCCGGTAGCCTCCGGCCAGGTGCTGTGCGGCGGCGCCAACTACTACACCCACCTGGAGCAGCTGCACGCCGCGCTGCTGCGCAAGCAGGGCGACCAACGGTCGGACGAGGAACTCTTCGCCGAGGGCCGGAAGTTCGGGCGCAGCCGCCTGGACGGCGAAGCGTTCGTCTTCGCCGCGCTCCCGAGCGCGGTCAGCGGGGCCACCGACGACGTCGTGCTGTGGGGGCCGGGCGAACAGCACGACTGGGAGCTCGAGCTCGCGGTGATCATCGGCCGCGGTGGCCGCGACATCGACGTGACGGACGCGCTGGACCACGTGGCCGGCTACACGATCTCCAACGACATCAGCACCCGCGACGTGATGAGCCGTCCCGACGTCGGGATGACCGACTACCTGATGACGAAGGTCAGGCCGACATTCTTCCCCACCGGCCCGTACTTCGTGCCGCGCGAGTTCGTGCCCGACTACCGGCAGCTGCGCATCACGCTGAAGGTCAACGGCGAGGTGATGCAGGACGAGAGCGTCGACGACATCATCTTCGGGGTCGAGGAGCTGGTCGCCTACGCGTCCACGATCGTCGAACTGCGCCCAGGCGACCTGCTGCTGACCGGTTCCCCGGCCGGCAACGCCGGTCACCACGGCAACCGCTGGCTCGTGCCCGGCGACGTCATGGAGGGTGAGATCACCGGGCTGGGAATGCAGCGCAACCGCTGCGTGAAGCCGGCATGAGGATCGACACGCACGTACACATCAGCCCGCAGACCCTGCCCGCTCCGCCCGTTCCGGCGGGTGTGCCCCGGCCGCCATCGGTCACCGCCGACGCGATTCTGGGCATGATGGACCGCTACGCGATCAACGGAGCGGTGCTGTCCCCGATGGCCATGGGCCTGAATGCGGGGGACGGCACGCAGGCGGCCAAGCTGGTGCGGATGATCAACGACGAGCTCGGACAGACCGTGCGCTCGCACTCGACCCGCTTCGCCGGCCTGACGGTGCTGCCGCTCCCCGATGTCGACGCGACGGTCGCGGAGGTCGCCCACGGCCTCGACGTCCTGGAGCTGGACGGCGTACTGCTGATGACGAACTACCAGGGCACCTATGCGGGCGACGAGAGCTGGGAACCCCTGTACGCGGAGCTGGACCGCCGCGGGGCGTACGTCTTCCTGCATCCGACCCTTCCCGCCTGCGGGATGCCGCTGGAGCATCCGCCGTGGCTGTACGAGTTCACCTTCGACACGACGCGGGTGCTGGCGAACCTGATCTACAACGGGATCTTCGAACGCTTCCCGCAGATCCGGTGGCAGGTCGCGCACTGCGGGGGCGCCACGCCGTTCCTCGCGGAGAGGATCGCCTCGCTGGGTGTACGCGAACCGCAGCTCGCGCGCAAGGCGCCAGCCGGTGCTCTGGCGTACCTTTCGCGGCTGTACTACGACACGGGTCTGTCCAACAACGAGATCGCCTACCGGACGACCCGTCTGGTGGCTCCGGCGGACCGGATCGTCTTCGGCACCGACTGGCCGAACCTGCCCCTGCCGGACGAGGGCGCCGACCCGGCTCCGGGGCTTGCTTTCCTCGACGAGGGCACGCGCTCGGCACTGGACGCGAATGCCGCCGTGCTCGTGCCCCGGCTGGCCTCCCTCATCGCCGCTTCCGCCTGAACCGCCATGGAGGAATGAGATGTCTGATGACACGGCTACGGCCGAGGACACCAAGCCGCCGTTCCTGCCCGGTGAGCTGAGAACTCTGCGCCTGGTGGCCAGCGAGCCGACACCCGACAAGCTCTTCGCCTGCTCGGCGAAGGTGCGCGAGGACGTCGCGGCGGCTCTGCGGTCCCTGTTCGACAAGGGGATCGACCTGCCTGAGGAAGTCGAGTCCCTTTACCGCAAGCACCTCGCGTACAACCACGGGTTGGGCGAGAAGTTCTACGAGGCGGGCCCCTCGGCCGACTTCACCGAGATCCTGTACATCTATCGGACCGAAACCCTCGAAGAGGCCCGTGAACTGATACACGCCGATCCGCTCTTCACGGACGGCGGCATCGGCGGGGAGTGGCTCTTCGAATGGCGCATCCACGCTCCGCTCTACAAGGCCGGTCCTCTCGTGCCGCCGCTCCCGGAGCAGGAGCTCGAACTCGAGGTCGCGATCACCACGCCCGAGACGCTCGTCGCGGCGTTCGGCAGCTTCAACTTCGACACCGAACCGCTGCGCGCCTGGCGGCTGGACCGAGCCGCACGCCCCCTGTTCGACGTACTGCACGCCTACAACATGCACGGCCAGGGCGGTATCGCGGCGATGGGCATGGCCTGGGGATGCGGGCCCACCGGCGACTGGAAGCACGCACTGCACATCTTCGCCACGCCGACCGTCGAGATGGCGAAGTTCTACAACGAGGGTGACGCCCTGTGCCGCTGGGGTGTCGCGAAGGACTTCCGCTACTTCGAGTGGTGCATCCACTACCCCGTCAGAAAGGCCACGCCACGGCACAAGGAAGTTCTCGAACGCTTCATCAAGAACTCCGACGCATCCTGAGCACCTCGACGGCGCCCTCTACAACGAGGGCGCCGTCGTTCTGCATCGTATTATGGTACGGAACCGTACTTTTTTATTGAGGGGTCTTCTGGCATGCACGAGCAAGAAGCGCGCAGCCCTGTCCGCCGTCCGCGTATGACGCCGGATCGCGCGAGCGAACTCCTCGATGTCACGCTGGATGTCCTGCGTGAGGTCGGATACGGCGCGCTGTCCATGGATCTCATCGCCTCGCGAGGACACTGCAGCAAGGCCACCATCTACCGCCAGTGGGGCAGCAAGGCGCAGATGGTGGCCGCCGCGGTGGCGGCACTGCGGCCGGCCGATTCAGTCGGCGGCGACACGGGGAGCCTCCGCGGCGATCTCCTGCTGTTGTTTGAGCAGTTGGGATCGCGGGCGGACAAGGACACCACCATTATCGCGGCGCTGCATCACGCCTTGCTGACCGACGCCAAGCTCGCCGCGGCGTTTCGTGCGTCCATGCTGGAGCCCGCGCGGAAGGAACTCGCGGGGGTTGTCGATCGTGCGATGCAGCGCCAGGAGCTGCCCGGGCGACCGGGGGCGGTGCAGTTCCTTCCGCACCTCGTGTGGAGCGCGTTGGTGGCGCGTCCCTTCTTCGAGGGCCTCACCGCGGACGCCGGCTACCTGGAGGAATTCGTGGACGACGTCATCCTGCCCGCCTTGCTGCACTCCTGAGCCCTGAAAGCCCGGCGGGCTGCCCTTGATGGTCGACTCCGCATAGCCGACCATCAAGGGCCGTATCACATCGGGCACACCGAGGGCTGTCTCAGCGGCCCGATGAGGAACTGGTGGACGGCTACCACAACTCCGGGCTCTCGACCCCGAGCCGGACCTTGCCGTAGCGTGCCGCGGACGCGTCCCACTGGACGGCCGCCTGGTGCGATCCCGCGTTGACGTCCCGGTGCATCCGCGCCAGGGCGCTCGACGCGAACAGCGCGCCCGCGCCGGAGGCGTCGAAGAGACGGTTGACGGCGGAGACGGAGAGCTTCGCCGCGTAGCACTGGTTGCGCCAGATACGGGCCCGGTCCAGAGGTGTCAGCGCCTCGCCCGCCGCTCCGTGCGCGATGAGTTCCCGCAGGTCGGTGCGGATGATGTTGAGTGCGGCGTCCGACTCGGCGGCCGACTCGGCGACGCGGAACTGCCCTCCCGGGTCCTCGGCCATCGACACGCTGTTCGGACCTCGCTTGATCACCCGCTTCTGAGTGCGGTCCACGAACTCGGTCACCGCCCCTTGCGCGATGCCGATCAGCGGCGTGGCCAGCACGGCCGGCATCACCTCGAACTGGGGAACGCCGTAGGAGCCACGCTCGTGCTTGTCCCGCCACTTCAGGTCGGGCGGGCCACCAGCCTTCATGTCCCTGTGCCGGGGTACGAACACCGGCTCGTCGATGACGATCGTCTTGCTGCCGGTGCCCTTCAGACCGGAGACGTGCCAGTCGTCGTCGATCGTCACGTCCGCGCGCGGCACCATCAGGGCGTAGAGGCTCTTCGATTCCAGGTCGAGGGCGCCGAGCATGACCCAGTCGGCGTGGTCGACGCCGCTGGAGTACGGCCATCGGCCGGAGATCCACCAGCCGTCGTCGACCCGCTTCGTCTGTCCGGTGGGCGCGTACGCCGACGAGGAGATCACGTCGGGCGAGGCGAAGTACTCCTCCTGCGCAGCCTCGGAGGCCGTTCCCATCCACCAGTTGTGGCTCTGGGAGACGGTGTAGAACCAGCTGGTCGCACCGCAGGCCTGGCCGAGCCGCCAGCCGATCTCGAAGGTCGTGTCGATGTCGAGGCCGTAGCCGCCGTAGCGGGTCGGATTGCTGACGCGGATGAGTCCCGCGTCCCTCAGGTCACGCACCGTCTCGTCCGGTACGCGCCGCACGTCCTCGGTCTTGGCGGCTCGTTCGGCGATGACCGGCAGCAATTCCTCGGTCCGCCTGATGAGTTCGGCCTCTGTAGGCATGGTCACGACTTCACCGTCCGGCCCTTGATGTCCTTCAGGAACTGGCCGACCGGGTCGACCTTGTACGGTTCCTCGAGTTCGACGTCGAGCGCGGCCATGATGCGGGCGCCGTTGTTGTAGTAGGCGATGTTGAGGACCAGCTCGACCAGTTCCCGCTCGCTGAGGAACTCGGCGGCCGCGTTCCAAGTCGCCCCCGACACACGGACGTTGACCGTCGACTCATACGCGAGCCGGATCACGGCGCGCTCGCGGTCGTCGAAGGCATCCGAGGTCTCGAAGTCCAGGATGCTCGCGATCTGCTCCTCGGTCGCGCCGTGCAGGACGGCGGGACCGGCGTGGTGCGCGATCGCGTACTCCACTCCGGTGGCGTGCGCGACCGTCAGGATCGCCAGCTCACGCAGCTTGTCCTCGATCACCGTGTCGGCGCGCAGCGCCTGCCCGTAGGTCAGGGAAGCGGCGAGCACGGCCGGGGAGTGTGCGGTGAGGCGGAAGACAGCACCTATGGGCTTCGGCCGCTCGGTCTCCAGGCGGTGCCAGGCGGCCTGCGCTTCTGGTGTCTCCATGTCGTCACTGTCGAGGTACTTCACTCGTGCCACAGTGGGCTCCTCTCGGCTCTGGCAGTGAAAGGTCAGATCAGGCCTGGTCCGGCTAGGGCAGCGTGAGGGGGCGGCGCGAGTTCCCTGCCGTCGAGGGCGATGCCGTGATGGACCGAGAGCGTTCGTGCATCGGCAAGCGATGTCCCGGCCCGAGCCGGCCGATCCTGAAGACCGTTCCGATTCTCCATCGCGGCAGGAGGGTTCCGGTAATGGGGAGCGGTCATGCCAGACATGCGCGTTGTTCATGCGAGGAAAGGGCGCCCCACCCGACCGTGTCGTTCTCACGGACTACGTGGACCTCGCCGGACGAGACCGGATCTCCTTCATCGGCAGTAGGCGCGATTGCGTGCCGGGCGACGACGCCGATGAGGGGTCACGCCACGAAGGATGGACGCATGCTTCCCGCCTCCACGTCGGAGGCGCGCTGCTTCCCCGCTGCTCCGGTGGCCTGCCGTGCCTTGCGCCGCCGGGTCGCCCCTCGCCGAGATTCAGACTGGAGAGCCTCCGTCGTGGCCACGTATCTCTATCGACTGGGCCGAGTGTCGTTCCGTAAACGACACTGGTTCGTGTTGCTCTGGGCGGCGGTACTCGCCGTCGCCATATTCGGCGCGGCCAAGGCCCCGGCCGCGCCCACGGACTCCATGTCCATTTCCGGGACGGAGTCCCAGAAGGCGTTCGACCTCCTGGACGAGCGCTTCCCCGACAGCGGCAGCTCCGACGGGGCCACGGCCCGGCTCGTCTTCGTCGCTCCTGACGGGCAGAAGATCACCGCCGCCGACAACAAGGCGGCGATCGAGCACACGGTGAGCGAGCTCGCCGACGGCAGCCAGGTGTCGAGTGCCCTGGATCCCTTCAAGACGCATGCCGTGAGCAAGGACGGCACCACCGCGTACGCCACCATCAACTACACGGAGGCGAACAGCGAACTCACCGACGCCACGACCTCCTCGCTCAAGGACGCGGCGCAGGACGCCCGTGACTCCGGTCTGACCGTGGAGATCGGCGGCGACGCCCTGCAGTCGATGGAGATGTCCTCCAGCAGCGAGCTGATCGGCGTCGCCGTCGCGGCTGTGGTCCTGCTGATCACCTTCGCGTCGGTTGTGGCAGCCGGGTTGTCGCTGCTCACCGCGCTGCTCGGCATCGGTACGGGTGTCGCGATCATCACGGCGCTCGCCAGCACCATCGGCTTCTCGTCCACGACCACCACGCTGGCGCTGATGCTCGGGCTGGCCGTCGGCATCGACTACGCCCTGTTCATCCTTTCCCGGTACCGATCCGAACGAGCAGAGGGCCGAGATCCCGAGGAAGCAGCCGGGCGGGCCGTCGGTACGGCGGGTTCCGCCGTGGTGTTCGCCGGCCTCACCGTGATCATCGCCCTCGTCGGCCTGTCCGTCGTCGGTATGAGCATGCTCACCAAGATGGGTATCGCCGCGGCGTTCACGGTCCTGGTAGCGGTGCTGATCGCCCTGACGCTGCTGCCCGCGCTGATCGGCTTCTTCCCGAAGGCCGTGATGTCCCGGTCTGTGCGCAAGCAGGCCAAGGCGGGCAGGACTCCCGGACACGGGGCCCACACGCCGGGGAAGGAGCCCCTGAGCACGCGCTGGGCTCGCTTCGTGATCCGTCGCCCGCTGGGCGTGCTCATGTTCGGTGTGCTGGCTCTGGGTACCTGCGCGGTACCGGCGCTCGATCTGGAGCTGGGCAACCCGGGCGATGAGTCGAAGCCCACGTCGACCACCGAGCGCCGAGGCTACGACGCCCTGTCCGACGCCTTCGGTCCCGGCTTCAACGGCCCGCTGACCGTCGTGGTGGACGCCAAGGGGTCCGACGGTCCCAAGGCCGCGGCCACGACCATCGCCGACGACCTCAAGGCGACGGACGGCGTCGTCAGCGTGTCGCAGCCTGCGTTCAACAAGCAGGGCGACACGGCCGTGCTCACGGTCACCCCATCCACCGCTCCCGCCAGCACCGAGACCAAGGATCTCGTCCACACGATCCGGGACGAGGCCGACGGCATCAAGTCCGACACCGGCGCGGACATCCTGGTCAGCGGCAATACCGCTGTCAACATCGACATGGCCGACAAGGTCACCAGCTCGATCCTGCCCTACCTCGCGCTCGTCGTCGGGCTGGCCTTCCTGCTCCTGATGCTGGTCTTCCGCTCGGTCCTCGTTCCGCTGAAGGCGGCGCTCGGCTTCCTGCTGTCGGTGTGCGCGTCGTTCGGCGTGATCGTGGCGGTCTTCCAGTGGGGCTGGCTCGCCGACCTGCTCGGCGTGGAGACGGTGGGACCGATCTCCAGCATGATGCCGATCTTCCTGATCGGCGTGGTCTTCGGCCTGGCCATGGACTACGAGGTCTTCCTCGTCACCCGCATGCGCGAGGCGTACGTCCACGGCGAGCGGCCCGGACAGGCGATCATCACCGGTTTCCGGCACAGCGGCAAGGTCGTCGTGGCCGCTGCTGTGATCATGATCTCGGTCTTCGCCGGGTTCATCGGGATGAGCGAGTCGACGATCAAGATGATGGGGCTCGGTCTCGCGGCAGCCGTCTTCTTCGACGCGTTCCTCGTCCGCATGACCATCGTCCCGGCCCTGCTCGCGCTCCTCGGGGACAAGGCCTGGTGGCTGCCGCGCTGGCTGCAGAAGATCCTGCCCAACGTGGACGTCGAGGGCGAGAAGCTGAACCGGACACACGAGACCGTGCTGGCCTCTGGGCTCGGTGAGTCCGAGCACGAACCCAGCCGCGTCTGACCGGCTGCTCGCGTACGGAGCGGTAGGCCACCCTTCACGGGGCGGCCTACCGCTCCGCCGCGCATCACGCGCGTCATCGGGGATGCTGGTGGAACAGGGAACAAGCAAGGGACACGGCTGAGAGACATGATGATCAGCGACTGGCGCGACAAAGCGCGCCGCCACCCACGCGCCGCGGACAGCGCCCTGGCCCTGGCCACCTTCGCCCTGGGTGTCATCGCGAGCGCCCTGCCCCCGGGGAGCCCCACGCATCTGAGAGTGCCCGCCACGCACGTGGTGGTGATCGTCGCCTTGGGGGCGGCGTCCCTGTTCCTGCACCGCCATCACCCGCGGCTCACCGCAGGGCTCACCACGGTGTGTGCGCTCGTCCTGGCACTCACCGGCGTCCAGCTCAACCCCCTGCTGCAAGCGCCGTGTCTCGTCGCGCTCTTCCTCCTCGCTCTTCGCACCGATCGGCGTACGGCCCGCATCGGAGCGGTCACGGCGACCGTGACCCTGCTCGCGGCCACACTGGCCCGCGACCCCGAGTCCCCCTGGGGGCTCGTCATCGTCGGGATGATCTCGTGGACGCTCCTGCCCGGAGCCCTCGGGGACGCGGTACGCAGCAACACCGAGTATCTCGCCGCCGCCGAGGCCCGGGCAGAGCTCGCCGAGCACACACGCGAGGAGGAGGCCCTTCGCCGGGTGAGCGAGGAACGCCTGCGGATGGCCCGT
Source organism: Streptomyces sp. NPDC058086 (assembly GCF_042885015.1). NCBI lineage: Bacteria > Bacillati > Actinomycetota > Actinomycetes > Kitasatosporales > Streptomycetaceae > Streptomyces > Streptomyces sp. NPDC058086. Next base: position 31,977 of record NZ_JBHVST010000034.1, read on the forward strand.
GATCTCCACGACGTCGTCGCTCATCACATCGCGCTCGCCGCCACGCAGGCCCGCACGGCGACGTACCTCATGCATCACCATCCGGAGCGCGCGCCGGAGATGATGACGAGCCTCGTCGACTCCACCGACGAAGCGCTGAGAGAACTCCGGGCGACCGTCGGTTTGCTGCGCCAGCAAGGCGACACCGACTCGCCGCGAGACCCGGCTCCCGGACTCGCCCAGCTTCCGAACCTGCTGGAATCCTTCGAGCGTGTGGGCCTGAGCGTGCACGTCGTCACCGAAGGGGAAGCCCGGCCGCTGTCGCCCGGTGTGGACCTGACGGCCTACCGCGTCATCCAGGAAGCACTGACCAACGTCACCAAGCACGCGGGAACCGCCAGCGCCACGGTACGTCTGACGTACACCCCGAGCTGGGTGACCATCAGCGTCGACGACGACGGCCGCGCCGACGTCTCGGCATCCCGCCCTGACCGTGTCTCCGGCTACGGGCTGATCGGCATGCGCGAGCGCGCACAGTCCATCGGTGGCCGGCTGCAGGCCGGACCCAGGGAGGAGGGCGGCTTCACCGTCAGGCTCGGCCTTCCGATGCACAAGAAGGCACAGCATCCGAATCCCGAGGAGGTACCGCACCAGTGACCATCCGCGTACTGCTCGCCGACGACCAGGCCCTCGTCGTCGGTACGTTCCGCATCCTGATCGATCTCAGCGAGGATTTCGAGGTCGTGGGCGTGGCCGCGAACGGCAGAGAGGCCGTCGACATGGCCCGCGCCACCCGCCCTGATGTCGTCGTGATGGACATCCGTATGCCGGTCCTCGACGGGATCGCGGCAACGGCCGAGATCACCGCGGACGAGGCGCTGCGCCTCACGAAGGTGCTCGTCCTTACCACGTTCGAGACCGACGAATACGTCGCCGAGGCCATCCGCGCGGGGGCCTCCGGGTTCCTCGGCAAGGGCATCGGCCCGGAGGAACTCTTCGCGGGCATCAGGACGGTGGCCGGCGGCGACGCGCTCTTGTCTCCCGCCGCGACGCGGGCGCTGATCTCTAACTTCCTTGCCCCGCCCGAGGCCAGTGGGCCCACCGCGCTCGGCGAGAACGCGCTTCCCGAACTCACCGCGCGAGAGCGGGAGGTGGTCGCCGAGGTGGCCGGGGGCCTCTCCAACGAAGAGATCGGACAGAAGCTCTACGTGAGCCCGCTGACCGTCCGCAGCCACGTCCAGCGCGCCATCGCGAAGCTCGACGTGCGGGACCGGGTCCAACTCGTGGTGCGGGCCTACCAGTCCGGCCTGGTCCGCGCCTCACGCGAGTAGGGCGGGACACCGTCCCCCATCGAATAATTCGCCGCTATGGAAACCATGAATAGCTCGGATTAATACAGTGCGTCATTAGAGGGCTTGGATACGGGTCCGATGCCGAACAGAGTGTGTGTATGACTTTCGGACTCGGTACTTTCTCCGCCGCGGACGGTGTTCCTTTTCCCGGTCTGGTCGTCGAAGGTCGGGTGTACGACCTGCGGCCGGAGTTCAGCGACACGCTCTCGATGCTGAACGACTGGGACGCGTCCCTGGGCCGGCTCCGCGAACTGGCCGCGGCGCCCTCCGGCGAGGGCGTGGCGCTCGACGGCCTCCGTCCGCTCCCCCCAGTGGCCTCCGGCCAGGTGCTGTGCGGCGGCGCCAACTACTACACCCATCTGGAGCAGATGCACCGCTCGATGCTGCGCAACCGCGGTGACGAGCGACCGGACGAGGAACTGCTCGCCGAGGGCCGGAAGTTCGCGCGCGGACGCCGGGACGGCGGGGCGTTCGTCTTCGCCGGGCTCCCAAGCGCTCTGAGCGGTGCCACCGACGACGTCGTGCTGTGGGGGCCGGGCGAGCAGCACGACTGGGAGCTCGAACTCGCGGTGGTCATCGGCCGCGCCGGCCACTACATCGCGCAGGAGAACGCGCTGGACCACGTGGCCGGCTACACGATCTCCAACGACATCAGCACCCGCGATGTGATGAGGCGCCCGGCCCTGGGGCCGATGACCGACTTTCTGACTTCCAAGGTGCGGCCGGCGTTCTTCCCCACCGGCCCCTACTTCGTGCCGCGCGAGTTCGTCGACGACTACCGGCAGCTGCGCATCACCCTCAAGGTCAACGGCGAGGTGATGCAGGACGAGAGCGTCGACGACATCATCTTCGGGGTCGAGGAGCTCGTCGCCTACGCGTCCACCATCGTGGAACTGCGCCCCGGCGACCTGCTGTTGACCGGTTCACCGGCCGGCAACGCGGGCCACCACGGCAACCGCTGGCTCGTCCCCGGCGACGTCATCGAGGGCGAGATCACCGGCCTGGGCGCGCAGTGCAACCGCTGCGTGAAGCCGGCCTGAGAATCGCGACCGCCGCGTACGCCCATGCTGTTTGTGCCAGCCATTCACGAGCGGATTCACGGCGGGAATAGCAGACATTCTCTGAATTCATCAACGGCGTCAGGAGAGCAAGCACGATGAACGCACAGGTCGGCGACGCGCCGTACTTCGTGTCGAACCAGACCGCGGAGACCGTCTTCGACATGGACGAGGCGATCAGGGCGCTGCAGCGCGCCTACGCCGGCCCCGTGACGCAGGCGAACAGTCCCTCCCGGACCAATGTGCGCGGCGAAGGGCTGGATTTCCGGGTACTGCCCGCCGCACCCGCGGGCTCACGGTACTTCGGCGCCAAGATGATGGGTGTCACCTTCCAGCCCGGCGGAGGTGGGTTCAAGGGCGCCGGCTACGTCATCGTCCTGTTCGACCGCGAGAAGAGCGAGATCGAGGCGTTCGTCGACGGCAAGTTCATCACCGGGTACCGGACGGCGGCAACCTCCGCGGCGGCCCTGGACCGTCTCGCCGGCCCCGGGCCCTTCCGTCTGGGTGTGCTCGGCAGCGGCTTCGAGGCCACGACGCACGTGCGGGCCTTCGCGAGGGTTCGGAAGATCAGCGAGATCACGGTCCACAGCCCGACCCCGGAACGCCGCGCCGCGTTCGCGCGGACGATGACCGAGGAACTCGGTATCCCCTGTGTCGCGGCGGAGAGCGCGGAGGCGGCCCGGGAGTACTTCCGCGAAAGCGCGGACGTCATCCTCACGGCCGCACGCTCCCGGGGCGAGAAGCCGATCCTGTTCGGCGACGACCTGCGTCCCGGCACGACAGTGGTCTCCATCGGCTCGACCGCCCCGCACCAGCGTGAGCTGGACGCAGTGTCATCGAACGCTGTGACCTCATCGTCTGCGACGACGTGGCCGAGGTGACGGAGGAGACCGGCGACCTGATCGCCGCCACCGAGGCCGGTGTCTCCTTCCGGGACAAGTGCGTCTCACTGCACGACCTCATGAGCGGCGAGGCACAGACGGCCGTGGACCGGGCCGGAATCCGGATGTTCAAGTCGGTCGGCGGTGGCCTCCAGGACGTGGTGACGGCTGGGATCGTACTGGACAAGGCGGTGGCGGCAGGACTGGCCGTCCCGCTGCCGGTGCACTTCGACCACTGACCAGTTGCCCGGAGAGCCCGGAGACAGGAGAGAGAGACCCATGGCGTCGTACACCCGCGAAGAGGCACGTGACTGGGCCCGCGCACACCTCAAGGGCGTGATCAACGTGATCATCCCGTCGTTCACCACCGACCTGGAAGGGATCAACGAGGCCGCTGTCCGGCACGACGTCCGCAAGCAGTTCGAGTACGGCTTCGACGGCGCGCTCCTCGTCTCCGAGGTCGTCCTCAGCCTCGACGAGTACCGCCGGTTCTGCGAGGTCGCCGCGGACGAGGCGAAGGGCGGGCAGACCTTCGTCCACCACTCCGCCTGGAGCACCCTGGAGCAGGCCCGCAAGGCCCTGCGGGTGGCGGAGGACACCGGTGCGGAGCTGGTCCTGCTGACCTACCCGCCGGGCTTCTACCCGACGTCCGAGGAGGACGTCTACAACTACACGAGGGCCATCTGCGACTCGACGCGCCTAGCCGTGATGCTGTTCCCCGTGCCGACCTGGGGTTTCGGCTCACGGATCCACCCCTCCGAGATCCCGGTCGGGCTGATCCGGCGGCTCATCGACGACTGTCCCAACATCGTCGCCATCAAGGCCGAAGGCGGTGCGCCCACGGCGATGGGCCTGATCGAATGTTACCGGCACTTCGGCAAGGAGATCGTCATCAGCTGCCCGATCGAGGCCGAGCTGATTCCCCTCGCCCAGGTCATGCCGATCGAGCTGTCCGCCACCAGCGACCACGAGTACTACGGCCCGATAATGCCGCGGATCATGAAGCACTTGCAGGCCGGGGAGTTCGACGCGGCGACGGATCTGTTCTGGGAGCTCCAGCCCGCCCGCAAGGCGAAGATGGGCACGGCGTCCGCCCACGGCCTCGGGCTCATCAACCGCACCATGTGGAAGTACCAGGCGTGGCTGCAGGGTTACAGCGGCGGACCGCTGCGCCACCCGACCATGCGGATCCACGACGCGCAGATGAACGCCTTGCGCAAGGGCCTCGTCGCCGCGGGCCTGGAACCGACCAAGGATCCCAACAGCGAGTTCTTCGTCGGGCGCTACCCGAACTGAACCCGGAGGCAGCTCTGGAGGGCGGGTCGGCTCCTTGCGTGGGCTGACCCTCCCCCCGTCACCGGCGCATCGGCAAGGGAACGGGCTCCGCCTCACACCGCCGAGAGCAGCCGCTGATCAGGACCGGGTCCCGCCACGGCCGGCTCGGGGATGCCGGCGGCGACGTCCATGATCATGCCGCGCAGCCAGGCATGGGCTGGATCGGTGTCGGCCAGATCCGTCCAGTACATCGTCTCGTGCAGGTCCGGCGCCTTGAACGGCGGCTCCATGATCCTGATGCCCGCCATCTCACGGAAGTGCTCGGCCAGGCGCTCCGGGACGACGGCCACCAGACGGGTTCCCCTCACGAGGAAGGGAGCCAGGGTGAAGCTGTCGGCGATCACATCCGAGTGATACACGGCGGACAGATCGCCCGCCGACCGCGGGCCCATCAGGCCGACGAGATTCCCGGTGAACGACCCGGCACCGGGACGCTGCATATGAGGGTTGCCGAGCCAGGACTGCCAGGCGATGGAGAGATGGGGCAGTGATTCGAACTGCTCCGCGGTCAGTTCGTCGCCGACCTCCGGATTGTCATCAGAGACGATACAGACGAAGCGATCACTGAACAGCCGCTGCGAGTGAACGCCGTCCAGGTCCAGGTTGGGCCCGATGACGAGATCGATCCCGCTCTGCCCGAGGAGACGCTGAATCTGGTCGTTGAACTGGCGCGTCTCCAGGCCGACCCCCGGCGCCTGCTTCGCGGCCCGGCACAGGGCGGGCTGGAGCAACAGCAGCATGGCGTAGTCGGACATGACGACCGAGAACCGGCGAGCCTCGACAGCCGGGTCGAAGGTCCGGCGATGCTCGATCGTCCGCTTGATGCGGGCGACCACGTCACTCACCGGTTCGATGAGGTCCTGCGCCAGCGCCGTCAGCTCGTACTGACGGCCGACCCGGACCAGCAGTTCGTCACCGAACATGCGCCGCAGCCGCCGAAGCTCGGCGCTCACGGCGGACTGCGTCAGATTGAGCTGCTCGCCCGCTCTGGTCACGCTACGCGTGTGCAGCAGCGCATCCAGCGCCACCAGCAGATTGAGGTCGAACTTCCGGAGATTTGCGCCTGGCGCCATGGCCACCTCGCCGTGCGTTCACTGAGCCCGTCGGCACGCCGAGCGGCTCTAGAAGCGGATCATCTTTAGTACGGTACGGTTCCGTACTAAACGAGGAGCCTAGGTGTAACACGGGAGAAACGCAACAGTTCTATACGGCGCCAGGAAGGGCCCGTCAGGCGGACTGGCCCCCTCCGGTCAGCAGGGCGTTCACAGCCGCACGCTCTTCGTCGGTCAACGGCCTCGTCGCCGCGGCGACTTGAGGCGCCAGGGTCTCAGGCGAGCGCGGACCGACGAGCAGTGCGGTCACCGGTTCCTGGTCGAGGACCCACGCCTGGGCGAGCTCCCCCATCGTCCGGCCCGCCGCCTGCGTCACGGCCTGGAACCGGTCGAGGAAGGCGAAGGTGGACTCCGTCCAGTACATGTCCATGTAGCGCTGCAGGGAGCCGAGCCCGGTCGGTTTCGCGGAGTCCCGGGTGAAGCGGCCGGTGAGCAGATCACCGGCGAGCGACTGGTGCGCCAGGACACTCACGCCGGCGACCCGCGCCGCGGGCAGGTACTCGTTCAGCGCCCCTCGCTCAAGGATGTTGAACCGGGTCTGCACGCACTCGTACCTGCTCACACCGAGCTTGTCGCTGGCCCATAGCGCCCGGTACAGCTGCCACGGGGCGGTCTGTGACACGCCGAGGTAGCGCACCTTCCCCGCCCGGACGAACCCCTCAAGGGTCTCCAGCGTCTCCTCGATCGGCGTCTCGTAGTCCCAGAAGTGGGGTGCGTAGACGTCGATGTAGTCGGTACCGAGCCGTCGCAGGCTGGCTTCCAGCGCCTGAGTCAGATGCTTGCGCGACAGCCCCCGCGAGGTGGGAGTGATGCCCTTGCGCCACAGCGCCGCGTGGTCCAGAACGCCGTCGCCGTGCGTGGCGTTCAGTTCCTCGCGACTGAGCGGGGCCTGAGGCGTCCCCACGCGGTAGCCCGCCTTGATGATCAGCACCGCGTCGTCGCGCCACGGCCCGATGTGCTTTCCCAGAGCCTCCTCGGCCGCTCCGTCGCCGTACACATCCGCCGTGAAGAAGGTGTTGACACCGCTGTGCCGCGCCGCTGCTATGACATCGGCGGCCTCGTCCTCGGACAGACCCTCGCCGAGATGCAGCCCGCCGAATACGAGACGCGAGACCTTGAGTCCCGTGCGCCCGAGGTTGCGATATTCCATGCGCTCCCGCCCATCGCCTTTACTGTCTTCAGTCGGTCAAGTATCGGCGAGGAACCGCACCGGCGGTCATTATTGTCGGTCATACCAGGCATGAATAGATTCCCTTTTCCATCCGCCTTTTCGGCACTCCCGCGCTGCTACGGTACCGGTAGAAAAGGAGGATCGAATGGCAATAGATCAGATTGCATTTCGCCACGCGATGACCCAGTTCGGCAGCGGCGTGACCATTCCCGTCACCGTCGACGACGCCGGGCAGCCGCGCGGATTCACGGCCAACAGCTTCTGTTCCGTGGCCATGGACCCGCCCCTGGTCCTGGTGTGTCTGGCTCATGGTGCCGAGTCCTACCCGGTGTTCCGCGACGCTCAGCGGTACGCGATCCACGTGCTCAGTTCCGACCAGGGCCCGGTCGCCCTGCGGTTCGCGGAGAAGCGCGCCGACAAGTTCGAAGACGCCCAGTGGGCCACGGGAGCGGACGGGCTGCCCGAGCTGCGCGGTGCGCTGGCCCGTGTCAGCTGTGAAGCGCACGCGGTGTACGACGGCGGCGACCACGCGATCCTGGTCGGCCGGGTCGTGGAGGCGGCCGTCGACGACGCGGACGGCCAGCCGCTGCTCTACTTCCGGCGGAAGTTCCTCGACGCCGCGGCATGACGACGGCGCGATGAAGCGCGACCACAGCGTTTCATTCTCCAAGAATTAATTCCCACCCCTATGTGCGGTCCACTTCCGGTGAACCCACGAGGCATGTCGAGCGTGAATGTCTCATATTCACGCCGGTCATCGGACCACGCCTTGGACGACTGCACATGACCAACTGAAGGTGTGCCCATGTCTTTCGCAATAGGGACGTTCTCCGGCGCCGACGGCGTCGCTTTCCCCGGACTCGTCATCGACGATCGTGTCCACGATCTGCGACCGGAGTTCACGGATACGCTCTCGATGCTGAGGGACTGGGACGCCACCCTGGTGCGGCTGCGCGAGTTGGCGGAGGCGCCCCCCGGCGTCGGTCAGGCCCTGGCGAACCTGCGGCCCCTTCCACCCGTGGAGCCCTCCGGCCAGGTGCTCTGTGGCGGTGCCAACTACTACACCCACCTGCGTCAGATGCACTTCTCCCGGCTCAAGCGCCTGGGCGACCCGCGGCCGGACGAGGAGCTGCGTGCCGAGTCGGCACGCGTGGCGTCGGAGCGGCCGAACGGGGAACCGTTCATCTTCGCCGGACTGCCCAGTGCCCTGAGCGGCGCCGAAGACGACGTCATCCTGTGGGGCCCGGGCCACGATCACGACTGGGAGCTCGAACTCGCCGTCGTCATCGGCAAGGGCGGCCGTGACATCGCCGAGGAGGAGGCGCTCGACCACGTCGCCGGTTACACGATGTCCAACGACATCAGCACCCGCGACGTGATGAACCGGCCCAACTTCGGGATGACCGACTTCCTGGCAACGAAGGTCCGGCCGACGTTCTTCCCGACCGGCCCGTACATGGTCCCCCGCGAGTTCGTCCCGGACTACCGTGCGCTGCGGATCATCCTGAAGGTCAACGGCAAGATCATGCAGGACGAGAGCGTCGACGACATCATCTTCGGGGTCGAGCAGCTCATCTCCTACGCCTCGCGCCTGGTCGACCTCCGGCCGGGCGACCTCCTGCTGACCGGTTCCCCGGCGGGCAACGCCGCCCACAACGGGGGCCGTTGGCTGGTGCCGGATGACGTCATGGAAGGCGAGATCACTGGCCTGGGAGTCCAGCGCAACCGCTGTGTGAAGCCGGCCTGAGGACAGAAGGCTTCCTCCGGCTGATCTTCGAGGGTTGGTCAGCCGGTAGGGAAGATCAGCGGGGCCCACACCGCCCGGCACCACTCCCGTGGGCCCCGCTGAGCATCGGCAGTTACTCGACAAGGAGAAGTAATGAACGGCAGTTTCCTCTACTCGGCCGTGCGCACCCCCTTCGGCCGCCACGGAGGAGCCCTGGCCGGAGTCAGGCCGGACGATCTGGCCGCCACCGCAATCGGCGCCCTGGTGGGCAAGACCCCGCAACTGGAGCCGGCGCGCATCGACGAAGTCGTCTTCGGCAACTCCAACGGGGCCGGTGAGGACAGCCGTAACGTCGGCAGGATGGGCGCGCTCCTGGCCGGTCTGCCCGTCACCGTTCCGGCGACGACGGTCAACCGCCTGTGCGGTTCGAGCCTGGACGCGGCGATCGTCGCCTCCCGCACCGTCGCGACCGGTGACGCGAACCTCGTCGTCGCGGGTGGCGTGGAGTCCATGACCCGCTCGCCCTGGGTCCTTCCCAGGCCGGAGAAGCCCTTCGCACCCACCAACGCCACCTTGGTGTCGACCACGCTCGGCTGGCGGCATGTGAACCCGCGGTTCCCGAAGGAGTGGACGGTATCGCTGGGTGAGTGCAACGAGCAGCTCCAGGAGAAGTTCGGCATCTCCCGCGAGCGCCAGGACGAGTTCTCGCTGCGCTCGCACCGGCTCGCCGAGCGGGCCTGGGACGAGGGCTTCTACGAGCCGCTCATCACCCCGGTCCCCGGCGTCGAACTCAAGCGCGACGAAGGCATCCGCAGCGACACCAGCCTGGAGAAGCTCGCCTCGCTCAAGACGTCGTTCCGGCCCGACGGAACGATCACGGCGGGCAACGCCTCCCCGCTCAGCGACGGCGCCTCCGCCCTGCTGATCGGCTCGGAGCAGGCCGCCGATTTCGTCGGCGTCCAGCCGCTGGCGCGTATCGCCGGGCGAGGCGCTGCCGCCCTGGAGCCGCAGATGTTCGGATACGCGCCCGTCGAGGCGGCCGAACGCGCGCTGGCCGCGGCCGGTATCGGCTGGGGCGACGTCGGAGCGGTGGAGCTCAACGAGGCGTACGCCGTGCAGTCGTTGGCGTGCGTCGACGCGTGGGGCATCGACCCGGAGATCGTCAACACCCGCGGCGGCGCCATAGCCCTCGGTCATCCGCTGGGCGCGTCCGGCGGCCGCATCCTGGGCACCCTGGCGCATGTGCTGCGTGAGCGCGGTCAGCGGTGGGGCGTCGCCGCGATCTGTATCGGGGTCGGCCAGGGACTCGCCGTGGTCCTGGAGTCGGTGTGATCGAGACCTGCCCGGACACCGACACCGCGGTGCGCGGCATCGCCTCCGGATCCACCGTGCTGATCAGTGGATTCGGAGGCGCGGGCATGCCGTTCGCCCTGGTCGACGCCCTGTGCCGGACCGGGGCCGGTGACCTCACCCTCGTCAGCAACAACGCGGGCAACGGCACCACGGGCCTGGCCGCCCTGCTGGCCCGCGGCATGGTCCGCAAGGTCGTCTGCTCCTTCCCCCGGCAGAGCGACTCGTACGTCTTCGACGAGCTGTACCGGGCAGGCAAGGTCGAACTCGAACTCGTTCCGCAGGGCACCCTCGCCGAACGCATCCGCGCTGGCGGTGCCGGGATCGGCGGCTTTTACACCCCCACCGGCGCCGGCACTCCCCTGGCCGAGGGCAAGGAGACCCGCGTCATCGACGGCCGGGAGCACGTGCTGGAGTACCCGATCAAGGGCGACGTCGCGCTGATCCGCGCCCACCGGGCCGACCGGATGGGCAACCTCGTCCACCGCAAGACGGCACGCAACTTCGCCCCGATCATGGCGGCGGCAGCGACCCTCACCGTCGTAGAAGTCGACGAGATCGTCCCTGTCGGCGCTCTGGACCCCGAAACGGTCGTGACGCCGTCCATCTACGTCGACCGGCTCGTCGCCGTCGACCGGCTCACGGAGGCGACCGCATGAAACTGCTCACCGACCGCACGGTGGAACACACCGACCGCGGGCCGCTCAACCGCGACGAACTGGCCGCCCTGGTGGCCCGGGACATCCCCGTCGGCTCCTACGTCAACCTGGGCATCGGCCAGCCGACTCTCGTCGCCGACCATCTGCGGCCGGAGCAGCAGGTCGTCCTGCACACCGAGAACGGCATGCTCGGCATGGGCCCCCAGGCGCGTGGCGACGAGGCCGACAGCGATCTCGTCAACGCCGGCAAGATCCCCGTCACCGAGCTGCCCGGTGCCGCCTACTTCCACCACGCGGACTCCTTCGCGATAATGCGCGGCGGCCATCTCGACGTGTGCGTGCTCGGCGCGTTCCAGGTCAGCGCCGCCGGGGACCTCGCGAACTGGCACACCGGCGATCCGCACGCCGTACCCGCCGTGGGCGGCGCCATGGACCTCGCCATTGGCGCGAAACAGGTCTTCGTGATGATGACCCTCTTCACCCGCGAAGGAGCCGCCAAGCTCGTCGACGCCTGCTCCTGTCCCCTGACCGGCCGCAACTGCGTCAGCCGCGTCTACACCGACCGCGGGGTCTTCCTTGTCACACCCACCGGCATCGAAGTCCGCGATACCTACGGCACCACGGCCACCGAACTGGCCGAACGGCTCTGACACCAGGGCCTGACACCGTCACCTCCACAGCACTGGCGCTCTGACGACTGACGGTGAACCTGATGGAGGCAAGCACCATGACGAACACAGCGTCGCAGCAGCGCCGCCGGATGACCCCGGTACGCGAAGCCGAGATCTATGAGGTGGTACTCGGCCTCCTCAAGGACGTCGGATACGAAGCCCTGACCATGGACGAGATCGCCGCACACACGGGCTGCAGCAAGGCGACCCTGTACCGCTGGTGGAGCGGCAAAGCCGAACTGGTCATACGAGCGCTTCGGCACGAGTCGCCCGACGACACCGTCCTGGCCAACACCGGCTCACTGCGTGGTGACCTGCTGGCGCTGGTGACGCGTGAGGACGACCACGTCCTCGAGCGGCGCTCGGCCCTGTTGCGCAGTATGGCGATGGCGGTCTACCACAATCCGGCACTCCTCGAAGGCGTACGCGACCATCTGGTGCGGCCACATGCTGCGGCCCTCCGGTGCTTGATCCAGCAGGCGATCGACCGGGGCGAAGTCGCCTCCGACTGCCCGGCCCTGCCGTTCGTGACAGAAATGGTGCTCGGGGCAGTGATCGCGCGCACCCTCATCGACGATCAACCACCGACGCGGGCGTTCCTCTCCGCCTACGTCGAGGCCGTGATCATCCCGGCTCTCGGCGTCTCGGCCGCGCATACGTGACCCGGTCCGTCGTCCGCGCATGACTCCGGACCGCGAGGCCGAGCTGCTCGGGGTGGCCCTCAAGGCTTTGCGTGAGATCGGATACGGCGCGTTGTCCATGGAACTCATCGCGTCCCGCGGGCCCTGCAGCAAGGCCACTCTCTACCGGCAATGGGAAACAAGCCGAAGATGATCGCGGCCGCCGTCTCGGCGCTGCAGCCCGTGGACCCCGGCGTCACGGACACCGGCACACTCCGCGGCGACTTGTTGTCCATGCTGGGACAGCTCACGCTCGGAGCGGACGACGAAATCGCGCGGCCGATGATCACCAGCCGGCTGGCCGATCAGCTCACGTCCCGTCTGTCGTCGAGCGACCTCAAGGCGATCGGCGGCACCGACTCGCTGACTCCCGCGCTCGTCAACTCCCTGCCGGAACGGCTCCACGACGCCGTGGTCACGGCCTACCAGCAGGCGCTCACCCGGTGTTCGGATACCTGGTGCCGATCTTCCTCGTCGGCTTGATACTCGCCTTCGTCCTTCCCGAGAAGCGCATCGGGAACGACAAGTCCGAGGTGGCGGAGCGGAAGACCCCTGACACGGGCTCCGAGAGCCGCAAGCCCGAGGTGCCGTCGGCCACCTGAGCAACTCGGGGTGAAAGCAGCACGGGCACGCCGCCTTCTCGTACACGGCAAGAGGTACGCGAAGGCGGCGCGGCCGGTGATCTACTGGAAGTAGATGTTGTAAGCGATGAAGACCGTCAGACAGAACACCGCGAAGGCCGCCGTATGCCGCACGATCGGATTGAGCCGACGTCGCTCGGGGTCGACCCGGGGCTTGTTCCGGGGCTCTGCCAGCTGACCGCCGCGCCGCAGGACGGAACGCTCGACGCGGCTCACGATGCGGTCGGCCTCGGCAATCCTCCCGTGAGCGGCCAGCCAGCGCGGCGACTCGGTCAGGCGGGCCACCGCATACAGGCCGATCAGCACCGGAGCGCCCCCGATGAGCAGCATCGTCCGAAACGCGGTCTCGTCGGACAGGGCGGACATGGCTGCGGAACCGAACGCGGTGGAAGCGAACAGGCCGAGGCTCGGGCTGAGCACGGCGAGGACGATGAGCGGCTTGCGGCGAGGTGATGCCGTCGACTCACGGACCACGGCGCCGAGGGCGGTGATCATGGCCCCCAGGCCGATCCCGAAGAGGGAACGGAAGACCATCAGGCTCGCGTAGTTCCACGCCAGCCCCGACAGGGCGCCGAATGTGCCGTACACAATGAGGGAGATGGCGAGCGCCCTCCTGACCTCCAGGCGTTTCGCGACGATCCCGGTGAGGGGTCCGCCCAGGACCGCGGTGGCCATGGCGATCGCGCCGGCCCAGCCGGCCTCGACGCGGCTGAGGTCGAACATGTCGCGCACGGCCGGGAGCAGCGGGTCCATCAGGGTGAGGTCGAAGGTGCCGAAGATCCCTGCCAGGGCGAGGACGATCGCCATCTGCAGGTGGTACCGCGTGAACGGCAGCCGCTCCAGTCGGGCCGCTATCTGATCATCGGCCGGGAGAATGTCGGTGGACTGCTGCTGCGGAGCCTGCGCACCGGACCTCTGTGCGCCGACGGCTTGTGCCTCAAGGGTGGTCGGAGAGTCCTCCACACGCGACTCGCCTGCTGTTTCGTTGCTCACGGTTCCTCATCCCGCCGCTGTGCGCGGCCTGGTGCTGGCGTCCGGGACGAGACCGGTTCGGTGCTCCTCCCGTGGAGCACCGAACCGGTCACCTGATCAGGTACGAGGACGCCGGTGGCGGGGGCGGCGGGGCGGTCCCGTCGCCTGGGTGATGTGGATCGTCTCCGGCGACGGTCGCCGACGGATCAGGCGGAACGTGCCGCTATCTCAGGCCGGACTCCCGGTCCGCCGCGATCTGCGCCGCGAGCCGCGGCACCAGCACCGCGGCGTTGGCGTCCAGCGCGGCACGCTCGGCATCGTCGAGGAAGCCCAGGTCTGGAGCCGGGTCCGAACCCTCCTCGGGCAGCGGGCAGTTGGGCCAGTCGGTGCCGAACACGAGCCTGTCGGCTGGCACCACCAGGCGCGTCCCCCGGTAGGCGTACTCGTTGTTGGCCAGACCGGTGTCGTAGTAGAAGCGCGACAGGTACTCGACCGCGCCCGCGGGAGCGCGCTCGGCGAGCTTCGGCGCACGCTCGGAAAGCGAGCCGATCCGGTCCGCGAGGAACGGAGCCGTGCCGCCGCAGTGGGCTATCTGCCAGCGGATGTTGGGGTAGTCCTCCGCGACACCGCTGTAGATGAGGTTGGTCACCGCACGCGTGGTGTCGAAGGGGAACTCGTACAGCCACGGCGGGTGCTCCAGCGCCTGCCCGTTGCCCGGCATCGTGGGGTGCACGAAGACATAGGCGCCCCGGCGGTCCAGCTCAGCGTAGAGAGGTGCCCAGCTCGGGTCCCCGACGTAGGTGCCCTTGTAGTTGGTCATCAGCAGCACACCGTCCAGCCCGAGGACGTCGAAGCCGTAGGCCAGCTCGGCGAGCGCAGAGTGGAGGTCAGGCAGCGGGAGCAGCATGAGACCGGCGAACCGATTCGGGTGGGCGCGGACCGCCTGCGCGACCTCCTCGTTGACCAGCCGCGCGCGCTTGCCGATGTCGGCAGGGTCGCCGAAGAAGACGCCGGGGGCCACCGGCGACAGCACCGCGCCGTCGATCGAGTAGCGGTCGATCATGCCCAGCAGCGCCTCCGCGGAGACGAAGGGCGGGGCGGGCATCCCGGGCGGCGGCGGGCAGCTGGCGGTACTCAGATGAACGTGGGTGTCGATCCTCATGCCGGCTTCACGCAGCGGTTGCGCTGCACTCCCAGTCCGGTGATCTCGCCTTCCATGACGTCGCCGGGCACGAGCCAGCGGTTGCCGTGGTGACCGGCGTTGCCCGCCGGGGAACCCGTCAGGATCAGGTCGCCGGGGCTCAGCTCCACCAGAGTCGACGCGTGGGCGACCAGCTCCTCGACTCCATGGATGATGTCGCTGACGCTCTCGTCCTGCATGACCTCGCCGTTGACCTTCAGCGTGATGCGCAGGTCCCGGTAGTCGGGCACGAACTCGCGCGGCACGAAGTAGGGGCCGGTCGGGAAGAACGTCGGCCGGACCTTCGACGCCAGGAAGTCGGTCATCCCGGAGCCGGAGGCCCGCATCACCTCGCGGGTGCTGATGTCATTGGAGATCGTGTAGCCGGCCACGTGGTCCAGCGCGTTCTCCTCGGCGATGTAGTGGCCGCCACGGCCGATGACCACGGCGAGCTCCAGTTCCCAGTCGTGCTGCTCGCCCGGCCCCCACAGCACCACGTCGTCGGTGGCACCGCTCAGGGCGCTCGGCAGACCCGCGAAGACGAACACCCCGTTGGTCTTGCGAGCCACCGCGAACTTCCGCCCCTCGGCGTGCAGTTCCTCGATCGACCGCTCGTCACCCCGGTTGCGGAGCATCGCAGCGTGCATCTGTTCCAGATGCGTGTAGTAGTTGGCGCCGCCGCACAGCACCTGGCCGGAGGCCACCGGCGGGAGCGGGCGGAGGCTGTCGAGCGCCACACCGTCGCCGGAGGGCGCCGCGGCCAGCTCGTGGAGCCGGCGCAGGGACGCGTCCCAGTCGTCCAGCATCGACCTCGTGTCGCTGAACTCCGGCCGCAGGTCGAACACACGACCGTCAATGACCAGACCGGGAAAGGCGACACCGTCGGTGCCGGCGAATGTTCCGAGTCCAAAACTCATGGGGCACACCTTGCGTGATCACGGGTCCTCATCCAAGACCCTGTGGAATGAATGGCGCCGATGGCAGTTATTCACGGCGTACATGCCGCCGGAATTCCAGTCGGCCGAGATGGCGATCGCTCAACTGGCGACCGGGTCGAGAAAGCGCCGCCGGAAGTACAGCAGCGGCGATTCCGCCGCCTCGTCGACCTCCGCGTGGACCACGCGGCCGATCAGGATGGCGTGATCGCCGCCGTCGTGCACGGCATGGGTGACGCAGCTGACCCGTGCCAGCGCACCGCTCAAGGCGGGCAGTCCGTCCTCGGCCTGGTACCAGCGCCCGTCCTCGAACTTGTCGGTCCGCTTCTCCGCGAAGCGCATGGCGACATCGGCATGCTCCGAGCCGAGGATGTGGATCGCGAAGCGCTGGGACTTCACGAACGCGGGGTACGACTCGGCGCTGCGGGCGGGGCAGACCAGCACCAACGGCGGGTCCAGGGCCACCGAGCAGAACGCGCTCGCCGTGAACCCCCAGGACTGCCCGGAGTCGTCGACGGTGACCGGTACGGTGACACCGCTTCCGAATTGCGTCATCGCATTACGAAAAACATTGTTGTCCAGCACGGGAATTCCCTCCTCCTTCTTCTTCTCCGGACGATAGCAACGAAATATCGACCATCGGCCTCGATCAGGAGCGGCAGTTATTCATCCCTGGTATGAGGGAAGGAAATACCCGATCCGACTGTTCGCGGGCAGTATTCGGAACGCAGAATGCGAACGGCCCCACCCCCCCGCCTCGGTCAGGCGAAGCGGAGGCTGCGGCGCGTCGGGGGATCAGACCGGCGGAGCGACGAAGGCGCTGCGGTCGGGGTCGTTGAAGGCGTGGTCGCCCGTGTCCTCTTCCTTCGGGTTGTTCGCGGTGCCCCACTGGTCCGCGACGTTCTCCTTGGAGGGGTCGTAGATGTGCGGGTGCCAGGTGTCCTCGTCGAGCTGCTCCAGCTCCGTGGTGTACTCGATCATGTTTCCCTGCGGGTCCAGGAAGTAGCTGAACGTGTTGTCACCGGCCACGTGTCGGCCCGGCCCCCACAGGTGCTTGGCCCTGCCGTCCTTCCTGACCCGGCCCGTGCCCCGCATGTACTCGTCGATGCCGCGCATCTCGAAGGACATGTGGTGCACCGACATGTGCGGGCACTGGGCGAGACCGATGGAGTGGTGCTGGGAGTTGATGCGCATGAAGTGCATCGCGTTGCCGATCTTCGGGTGCTGGATCGTGTCGGACAGTCGGAACCCGAGGTGGCGGGCGTACCAGTCACGCGTGATGTCGAGGTTCGGAGAGTTGAGCACCACGTGTGACAACCGCACGGGGATCGACTCGCGCTCCTCGACACGGCGGTGCTTGCGCGGGGAGACGTCGGCGCTGACCTCCACGGTCCGGCCGTCGATGTCGAAGAAGCGGAAGCCGTAGCCGCCGCCGGGGGTGTCCATGCGCCCCGGCTGCGTGATCAGCTTGACGCCGTCGGCGAGCAGCTGCTCCGCCTGCTTGTCCACGTCCACCGTGGTTGCGGCACCGAAGGCGACCAGGTCCAGTCGCTTCTCCTCGGCCTTGCGCACACGCACGATGTACTGTTCCGGACTGCCCTCGGCGGCCAGGAAGGCGATCCCGCTGTCGTCCGCGACCTTGGCCAGGCCCCAGGCACTCGAGTAGAAGTCCAGCTCCTTGTCGTAGTCCGGCACGGCGATGTCCACATGCCGCAGATGGGTGAGCAAACGGTCGGTCATGATCGTCCTTCGGTGATCGACAGTGGTGCCACGGAAAAGGTTCCGAATTGAAAGCCGCTCTGGCGATTTAAGCCCTGCTCCGGATACCCTCCCCTCGCCTACTGTGCCAGCCTGGCCGAGCCATTTGAAATGCACTCTCTTAATATCAGACATTCATGGCATCACTGCTTCCCGCGCGCACTCTCGCCGGATGGACATGGGCGCCGACCTGGGAACATTCATCGGAGAAATACAGGATATCGATGCCGTGCGTTTGCCGGAGGCGCGGTCCGAGCGCAATGTAGGTCGCGTCGTCGCGGAAAAGATGCGCCTGCGACGCATAAGCCCGGAATAAACGGGACCGATATCAATCCCCCCACTGTTCAGAGAGTCTTGCGTCCTAGGAGGGCCCATGTCGTACCAGAGCGTTTCCGAGCCACCTCTGTCGGAACCGACCTCTTCAGGACAGGGAGGCGTCAAGGCCGCTCCCACCCCCGCCGAACTGATCGCGCGTGCCGAAGCGTTGGTGCCGGTCCTCGCCGAGCGGGCCGCGAAGACCGAAGAGCAGCGGCGAGTTCCGGAGGAGACGGTCCGCGATCTGGTCGACGCAGGGCTCATCCGGATCGCGACGCCGCAGACCTACGGCGGACACGGCGTGGAGATCGACACCCTCTTCGAGGTCGGCTGGCGGCTTGCCCAGGGCTGCGGGGCGACGGGCTGGTTCTACGCCGTGACCCAGAGCCACAACTGGCTCATGGGTACGGCCTCCAAGGAGGTCCAGGACGAGTACTTCGCCTCGCCGGACGTGATCTCCTCTTCCGCCTTCGCGCCCACCGGCAAGACCGAGCAGGTCCGGGACGGCTGGCAGATCTCCGGCCGCTGGCCCTTCTCCAGCGGTGTCGACCACGCGGAGTGGGTGTGGCTCGGCGCGATGGACATCCCGCGCAAGCGGCAGGCCTACCTCCTGGTTCCGCGCAGCGACGTCAAGATCGTCGACGACTGGTACCCGGCCGGGCTGCGGGGCACGGGCAGCAAGAGCGTCGTCATCGAGGAGCCCGTGTTCGTCCCCGAGTACCGGGTGTTCTACCCGGGGCCGGCTCATCCCGAGGCGCGGGACCGGCACGGGCGGGCGTCCTACGGGATGCCGCAGTCGCAGGTCATGCCGATCTGGCTGTCCACGCCGCTGGTCGGACTCGCTCAGGGTGCCATCAAGGAATTCGCCAAGCGCACCCCGGAGCGCCGCCTGCCGGGTGGGCGCAGCCACGCCGACCTTCCCGGTCCGCAGCTGCGGCTCGCGGAGTCGGCCGCCGAGGCCGACGCGGCGATAGCTCTGCTCCGTGCCGACCTGCGCGACCTGATCGAGTTCGGCGCGGCCGGCAAGCAGCTGACCGACGAGGAGCGCGCCAGGTTCCGGAGAAACCACTGCTACACCGCGAAGCTGGCGGTCAGCGCCGTGAACCGGCTCTACGACGCGTCCGGCGCGAACGCGATCCTCGACCCCAGTCCGATCTCCCGCATACACCGCGACGTCAACGCCGGCTCTCACCAGATCGCGGTGGCGTGGGACAACATCGCCGAGCTCTACGGCCGGGTCCTGCTCGGCGTCGAGCCGAACATGGCCATGTGGTGACGGTCTGAGGCCCACACCGGCACAGGCGGCAGCGCAAGCGGGACACATCTCAAGGAGAGCAGGCAGTCAATGAGTTCGGTGGAGATCAACGGCGGCGTCGTCGTCTACGAGGTCCTGGGCGAGGAGAGCGGAATCCCCGTCGTCCTGACTCCGGGCGGGCGCGCGCCCAGGGGGTTCCTGCGGTCGCTGGGTGAACTCCTGGCCGAGGGCGGGTTGAAGGTCCTCATCTGGGACCGGCCCAACGGCGGTGAGTCGGACATCCAGTTCGGCGACCGCTGGCCGACCGAGTCCCACATGCACGCCGACACCCTCCGGCAGCTGATCGAGCACCTCGGCTGGGGACCGACCGTCATCGTCGGCGCTTCGGCGGGCGCCCGCGTCTCGATCATCACCGCGCTCGAATATCCCGAAGTCACCCGCGGGTTGTTCCTCTGGCACATCGCCGGCGGCATCTACCCCACGCTGGCCCTGGGCAACGCGTACATCGTCGAGAACATCACCACCGCCCGCAAGGGCGGCGTCGAGGCCGTGACGGAGCTTCCGCACTGGAAGCAGCGGATCGAGCAGAACCCCCGCAACAAGGAACGCTTCGAGGCGCTGTCCAGCGCGGAGCTCATCAGCGTCCTCAAGCTGTGGCTGTCCGCCTTCATCCCGACTCCGGGCCAGGTCATCCCCGGTGTCCGCGACGACGACCTCGCCACGATCAGCACGCCCACCGCGATCATCCGCAGCGGTGCGAACGACGAGGAACACCCTCTGCTCACCTGCTACTCGGTCCACGCCCTGATCAAGGGCTCCAAGGTGGTGGAGCCGCCGTGGGACGAGGACGCCTGGGAGAAGGCCTTCGCCAACACCCTGAAGACCGGCGGTCCCAACAACGCCTTCGCCCTCAACGACCAGGCCGCGCCGCTGATCCTGGACTTCGCCCGCACCACCGGCGTCGGCGCCTGACGCCGACATCCTGAGGAAGGAATTCACATGGACACCGTCTTCGAGGACGCGAAGACGGCGATCGCCCGGGTGCGGGACGGCGACACCGTGATGTGCGGTGGCTTCGGGCCCGCCGGGCTTCCCGTCCGCCTGATCGACGCGCTGCTGGAGAGCGGTCGGCGTGATCTGACCATCATCAGCAACAACCTCGGCCAGCCGGGCAAGGGGCTGGGAGGGCTGCTTCGCACCGGGCAAGTACGCCGGGTCATCGGCTCGTTCTTCTCCGGCAACCCCGAAGTGGCGGCCGCACAGCGGGCCGGCGGCCTGGAGGTGACCCTGCTGCCGCAGGGCACCCTCGCGGAGGCGATCAGGGCGGGCGGCGCGGGCATCCCCGCGTTCTACACCCCGACCGGCGCCGGGACCGTGCTCGCCGAGGGCAAGGAGTCACGGGTGTTCGAAGACGGCCGTACGTATCTCCTCGAACGTGCCCTGCAGGCCGATGTGGCTCTGGTCCACGCCAACCGGTCCGACCGGCTCGGCAACCTCCTCTACCGGGGTGTGGCGCAGAACTTCAACCTCGCGATGGCGACAGCGGCACGCCTGGTCATCGCCGAGGTCGGCGAGGTCATACCGACCGGTGAGCTGGCTCCGGCGGAGATCAGCACCCCTCATCTGTACGTCGACGTGGTAGCGGTGCCCCAGTGAATCCCAACGACATCAAGAACCTGATCGCCCACCGTGCCGCCGCCGAACTGCACGACGGGGACGTGGTCAATCTGGGCATCGGCATCCCCACCCTGATCCCCGCGTTCCTCGACGGGCGCCGGGTCCATCTGCACAGCGAAAGCGGCCTGTTGGGGGTGGGGCCGCCGCCCTCGCCGGACGAGTTCGACCCGGACCTCGTGGACGCCGGCCGGCAGCCGGTCACCGCGACACCCGGCGCGTCCTGCTTCTCCAGCACCGACGCCTTCGCCATGATCCGCGGCGGCCATGTCGACGCGACCGTGCTGGGAGCCCTCCAGATCTCCCAGCGCGGCGACCTGGCGTCGTGGATGGTGCCGGGCCGAGACGTCCTCGGTGTCGGCGGTGCGATGGACCTCGCCATCGGCGCCCGCAAGGTCATCGTCGCCACCACCCACCGCGACTCCGCCGGCCGCTCCAAGCTCGTACCGGAGTGCACCTATCCGCTCACCGCCGAGGCGGTGGTCGACACGGTCGTCACCGAACTCGCCGTCCTCGACGTGCGGGACGGGCAGCTGGTGCTGCGCGAACTGCAGCCCGGCGCCACGAAGGACCAGGTGGCCGCGGCCACCGAGGCGCCCTTCGACTCGGCGATCTGATCCCCCTCCATCGGCCTCCATCGACAGAAGGAATCCACCATGCCCGCACCCGACATCCGCCGCGTCGTGACCGGACACAACAGCGAGGGCCTCGCCGTCATCGCCAGCGACCGGCTGCTCGACGAGCCGAGCAAGTTCGGACGTGTCATCTGGACGACCGACACCAGCCCCGTCGACAACACGGACCCGACGGACGGCGCGGAGCGCAAGGTCGGCGTGACCGCCAAGGGCGGCACCGTGTTCCGCATCGGCGAGCTCGAGCCCGGCCACCGCTCCCCCATGCACCGCACCAACTCCATGGACTACGCCATCGTCCTCGGAGGCGAGCTCGGGCTGGAACTCGACAGCGGGGAGCAGACCAGGCTCAAGACCGGTGACGTCGTCGTGCAGCGCGGCACCAACCACATCTGGTTCAACGACACCGACCAGCCCGTTGTTGTCGCCTGGATCCTGATCGATGCGGAGCCCGTGAAGATCGGCGACCGCGTGCTCGAACCGACGCCGCTGCACCGCCCGAGCGACAGCTGACACCACGCCCGGCGGGCAACCGGGGGTCGCCCCGGCCCGCATGCCTGGGAGAACACACGGCGTTGCCGGCCTCCGGCCGAGGACGGCGACGCCGGGTAACCACCGCTGAACTGCTGGCCCCTACCTGAGGAACCCGCATGAGCACCGCTACCGAACAGCAGACCACCCAGTCCCGGCCCCTGTGGGAGGGGAAGATCTTCAACGGCTCCTGGACACAGGGCGAGAACGGCACCATCGACGTGACCGCTCCCGCGACCGGCCAGGTCATCGCCACCGTGGGCGCCGCCTCCCCCGCCGATCTCGACGCGTCGGTCGCAACGGCTCAGGCGGCTCAGCGCGCCTGGGCCAAGCTGCCCTACGACCAGCGGGCGCAGGTCTTCCGCAAAGCGGCGGCCCTGCTGGAGGCCGACCCAGACCGCATCCTGCGCTGGCTGATCCCCGAATCCGGTTCCGCCGCGGGCAAGGCCGGCTTCGAGATCGGCGGGCTGGTGGTCGGCGAACTCCACGAGGCCGCCGCGCTCACCTCCGAGCCGTACGGCGAGCTGCTGCAGAGCTCCAAGCCGCGGCTGTCCCTGGTCCGCCGTCTCCCCCTGGGTGTGGTCGGAGTCATCTCGCCCTTCAACTTCCCCGCCATCCTGGCCATGCGGTCGGTGGCGCCCGCGCTCGCCCTCGGCAACGCGGTGATCCTCAAGCCCGACCCGCGCACCCCCATCGGCGGTGGTCTCGCACTCGCCGAGCTGCTCGCCGAGGCGGGTCTGCCCGAGGGCCTGCTGCACGTGCTGCCCGGCGGAGCCGACGTCGGGCTGGCGCTGGTGGCCCACCCTGACGTGCCGTGCATCTCCTTCACCGGCTCCACCCCGGCCGGTCGCACCATCGGCGCGGCGGCGGCACCGCTGCTGAAGAAGGTCCACCTGGAGCTCGGCGGCAACAACGCCCTGCTGGTCCTGCCCGACGCAGACCTCGACGCGGCCGCCTCGGCGGGCGCCTGGGGCTCGTTCCTCCACCAGGGCCAGATCTGCATGACCACCGGCCGCCACCTGGTGCACTCCTCTGTCGCGGAGGAGTACGTGGCGAAGCTGGCCGCGAAGGCCGACGCGATCCCGGTGGGCGACCCCACCGACCCCCACAACGCCCTCGGCCCGATCATCGACGAAGGCCAGCGCGACAAGATCCACGACATCGTCACGCGCAGTGTCGAGCAGGGCGCGGTCCTCGCCGCCGGCGGCACCTACGACGGCCTGTTCTACCGGCCCACCGTACTCGCCGGGGTGCCGCACCACGCGGCCGCCTTCACCGAGGAGATCTTCGGCCCGGTGGCGCCCGTCACGACGTACGAGACGGTCGAGGAGGCCATCGACATCATCAACTCCTCCCCGTACGGGCTGTCGGTCTCCCTGCTCACCCAGGACGTGTACGGCGCCCTGGAACTCGCCGAGCGGATCGAGTCCGGCGCGGTCCACATCAACGACCAGACGGTCGACGACGAGGCCGTCGCCCCCTTCGGCGGCGCCAAGACCTCGGGCACGGGAGGCCGGTTCGGCGGCAAGGCCAACCTCGACACCTTCTCCGAGGTGCAGTGGGTCACGGCGCAGGGGGAGATCCAGCGGTACCCGTTCTGACCTGCCCACACCCGCAGCACAAACCAGCTCCGGGGGCACGACGGCCCTGTCAACTGCCCTGACGCACTCTGCCGTGCCCCCGGTCCCACCTTCCGCAACACGTTGTCTGAAGCCTTTCGTGTTTCGCGCACCGCACACACAAGAATCATGACCTTCATGAGTGAGGCCACGGTGAAGAGCAGTCCCCAGACTCTCAGCGGCAAACAGACGAACCTCGCCTTCATCGCGATCCTGCTGGCCATGCTGATGGCAGCGCTCGACCAGACGATCGTGTCCTCCGCACTGCCCACCATCATCACGGAACTGGGCGGCTCCGGGCACATGGCCTGGGTCGTCACCGCCTACATGCTCGCCGAGGCCATCTCCACGGTCCTGGCGGGCAAGCTCGGTGATCTGTTCGGCCGTAAGCGGGTCTTCCAGATCAGCGCGGTCGTCTTCCTCGCCGGCTCGATCATCGCGGGCGCTTCGACCAACATGACGATGCTCATCGTCGCCCGCGCCATCCAGGGTGTCGGCGGCGGTGGCCTGATGGTCACGGCCATGGCCCTGATCGCCGACGTGGTCCCACTGCGCCAGCGCGGGAAGTACCAGGGCGCCCTCGGCGCGGTCTTCGGCGTCGCGACGGTGCTCGGCCCCACCCTGGGCGGCTTCTTCACCGACAACGGCAGCTGGCGCTGGTGCTTCTACGTCAACGTGCCGCTTGGCATCGTTGTCATGATCGTGGTGGCCCGAGCGATCCCGCAGGTGAAGGCAGGGGCCCGGCCGGTGATCGACTACGCGGGTATCGCCTGCGTGGCCCTCGCTTCGTGCGCGCTGGTGCTCGCCCTCGAGTGGGGTGGCAACGAATACGCCTGGGGCTCGGCGGTGATCAGCGGCCTGCTCGTCGGCTCCGTCGTGCTGTATGCCGCCTTCGTGTGGGTGGAACTGCGGGCCGAAGAGCCGATGCTCCCCATGGCGCTCTTCCGCCAACGCGTGTTCACCGTGTGCTCGATCCTCAGCTTCATCGTCGGTTTCGCGATGATGGGCTCGATGTCGTACCTGCCGACCTATCTGCAGTACGTGGACGGGGCGTCCGCCACCTCGTCCGGGCTCCGCACGGTGCCGCTGGTGCTGGGTCTGCTGGTCACCTCGGTGGTCTCGGGCAACGTAGTCAGCTCAACCGGCCGCTACAAGATCTTCCCGATCGTCGGTTCGGCCCTCATGGGTGTCGGCCTGTATCTGATGTCCATGATGGGTCCGGGCACCGGTGTGTGGCTGGAGTCGCTGTACATGCTCCTGCTGGGCATGGGCATGGGCTCCGCCATGCAGGTCCTCACGATCGCGGTGCAGAACACCGTGCCGTACAGCCAGATGGGGACCGCGACGTCCGGGGTCACCTTCTTCCGGTCCATCGGAGGTTCGTTCGGTACGGCGATCTTCGGCACCCTTTACCAGAACCAGCTCGCCGGCGAACTGCCCAAGGCCGTGCGGGAGAGCGGTGTGTCCGAAGATGTGGCCGGGAGCGCCTCAGCGCTGTGGAAACTGCCGAAAGCCCAGATCGCTCCGGTCCTGAACGCCTACGCGGACGCCCTCACCTTCGTCTTCCGCTGGGTCGTCCTCGTCGCCGTCGCGGGCTTCGTCATCGCCTGGTTCCTCAAGGAAGTACCACTGCGCGACAGCGCCCGGGCCGAGGCGACCGACATGGGCGACGGCTTCGCCGCACCCGACTCCGACCATAGCGTCGCACGGCTCGAACGCGAACTTGCGGCGGTCATGAGCAGGCTCAAGGACGATCCGGCAGCGCGCAGCGACTTCCACGCCGCCGCCGGGAACGACCTGGCCCAGGGCCAGGTGTGGGCGCTGGGCCAGATCCACTGGTACAGCAAGCTCAAGGGAGAGGCGTCCCTCGAAGACATCGCCGAAGCCCACAGGCTCCCCGCGGACGCTCTGGCCCCAGTGTTCGACGAGGTGGTGCGGGCGGGCTATGGCGAGCGTGAGGGTGACGCGCTGCGGCTGACCCCTGCGGGAAGCGCCGAATTCGATCGGATGAGCGCCTCCTGGCGGCGCTGGCTCGACACACGCCTCCAGGACTGGGACTTGACCGATCCCGCCGACCGCGCGCTGTTCGAGCAAGCCGTGAACAACATCGCGACCAGGCTCATCCTGGAGAACGAGGCACCGAGCGCCCTGGTTTCCCAGGCCACGGAAGCCGGGAGATGACAGGCCTGCCCCGTGCGGCGGCGCTGCGCGACACCCTCACGGAGCCGCGCAGCGCACGGCCGCAGTCCGTCCGGGACGGCGTAATGCTGTCGAGAGTTCGCTGTCCGACCAGGAGATGTCGTGCCGCGTAGACGCCGCGGGTCCGCTCGCACGGACGCCGACGCAGGCGCGGACGCCGGCGACGGCCCTCGCGCGCAGCCGAGGCCTTCGAGACGATCGAGCCCCCGGGCAACGGCGCGTTGCTGACCGGCGTGATCACGATGACGCTGCTGGTCCTGGTGCCCGGGATCGTCTCCGACTCCGTGGCGCTGCTCGTGGGCTTCACGGTCTTCCTACCCGCGGCGGCGTCGGCGCTGTGCACCGTGCGCCAGACAGCCTTCGTCTGTGCCTGGACCGCAGTCGCCGCAGCCCTCATCGCTTTCCTGTGGGGCGGCGACCAGGGATCGCTTCGCGACCGTGTCCTGATGATGCTGTTCACCGTGTGCCTGGGAGCCGCATCCGTGTACGCCTGTCGCAGACGCATCGAGGGCGAGCAGGACATGCTTCGGCTTCACACAACGGCTGGGGCCATGCAACGGCAGATCCTGCGGCCTCTCCCCCTCGTCACTCCTGACGTCCTCGTCCACGGGGTGTACGAACCCGTGCAGGAGGATCGGCTCGTGGGCGGCGACATTTATGACGTCGTCGAATCCGCCTGGGGCACCCGCGTGCTGATCGGAGACGTGCAGGGCAAGGGGCTCGCCGCGCTGGGCGCCGCGTTCGCCGTGATCGGTGCTTTTCGTGAGGCAGCCCACCAGGAGCCTACGTTGACCGCGCTCGCCGACGCTCTGGACGCCTCCGTCGTGCGTCACAACTCCTACGCCGAGAGGACCGGCGACGACGAACGGTTCGTCACCGTCCTCGTCGTCGGCATCGACGCCCATGACGAGGCCCAGGTCGTCAACTGCGGGCATGTGCCGCCGCGGCTGCTTCACGACGGCCGTGTGAGCACACCGGACATCGATGTCGGCGTCCCCCTCGGGCTCGCGGCGCTCGCCGAAGAACCTGTGACAGTCAGCTGGTTCTCGTTCCCGGCCGGCGCGACGTTGGTCCTCAGCACCGACGGGCTCACCGAGACCCGGGCGGGGGAGGGCACGTTCTATCCCCTCAATGATCGCTTGGCCACCCACGCAGATGTCACCGCTACAGCTCTGCCCGGGGTCTTGTACGACGATGCCCGTGTGTTCGCCCGCCATGGCGACCAGCAGGACGACTTTGCCGTGCTGGCCGTCCGCCGTTCTCCCAGGCACGCCGCGCAGTGATCACGGCTCGTCCTGCACCGGGAGATGCACGGTAGACGCCGGTTTTCGGGCCAGGCTGAGGGACACGCCGTGCGCTGTGGCCCGGAGCCGCCCGGGTTCCCCCGTGCGCGACCAGTTTCCTCAGAGGCTTCGGACGTTGTCGGCCAAGGGGAGGGCCAGCCGAAAGGTGCAGCCCTCACCCGGGGCCGTGTCGAGTTCCACGCGACCGCTGTGGCCCTGGGCGATCGCCGAGGCGATGGCGAGGCCGAGGCCACTGCCGCCGCGGTCGCGGGAACGGGAGGGGTCTACTCGGTAGAAGCGCTCGAAGACCCGCTCGGCTTCTTGCGCCGGAAGCCCGGGTCCTCGGTCAGCTACCTCGATGACGCAGATCGGGGTGGACTCCGCCATGGGCGGGCAGGCGCTGGTGCGGCCCGGACGGTCAGTGCCGCCAGTGGCCGCTCCTGCCCGGGCGGTGCCGACGCGTACATCGACAGGCGTGCCCGGCGGCGTGTGGACAAGGGCGTTGGACAAGAGGTTGTTCACGACCTGGAGCAGGCGATCGGGATCACCCACCGTCTCCACGACCTCCAGTTCGGCGTCGTCGGTCTTCGCGTCGAGAGGGCTAAGCGTCACGCGGTGCTCGCCGTTCGCGCGCACGGCCGCCGCGCTCACCGCGTCCGCCGCGAGCGACAGCAGGTCGACGAGGTCGGTGCGGTAGGCGGGTTGCTGGTCGAGCCTGGCGAGCAGCAGAAGGTCGTCGACCAGAAGGTTCATGCGCTCGGCGTTGCGGACGATCTGCTCATCCGCCTCGCGACGCTGTTCGGCCGGACGGTCTGGATGACGCAGAGCGAGCTGGGCAAAGCCCTGGACCGTGGTGAGGGGCGTACGCAGTTCATGGCCGGCGTCAGCCACGAAGCGACGCAACCGGGCCTCCGAGAACTCCCGCTGTCGTAGGGCTTGTTGAAGGCGGTCGAGCATGTCGTTGAGTACGGTGCCCAGGCGGCCGGTCTCGGTGCGCGGGTCGGTGTCGGGCAGCCGCAGGCTGATGTCCCCGGCAGTGATGTGCTGGGCCGTGTGCTCCATGCGGGTCAGCGGCAGGAGTCCGAGGCGGACCACTGTGCGCCCGATGGCGATCAGGCCGATCACGGCCACGCCCAGGACGACGGCGTTGAGGGCGAGCTGCTTCGACAAGGCCCCCTCGACGGTGTCGAGTGGCAGGGCGACCACGTACGAGGTGCCCTTCGCCGGGACTTCCCGCCACAGCACCCGCCACTGGCCGTCGCCGGACCGGGCGGGGACGGTGCTCTCCTGTCCCTGCGTCAGATGCAACTCGCCGGTGGATCGCGGCAGCTGCGGGCCCGGTTTGCTTCCGCCGCCGATGGTGCCTTGCTCCTTGCCCGCGGTGTCGTAGAAGGTGACCCGGAAGTCCGAGGGCAGGGTGACGGAGCCCGGTACCGGTCTGACGGGCGGCTCGCCGTCGTCTGCGGTGGCCCGCTCCGGAAGGGCGAACTCCTTCAATTGGGCGTCGACCCGGTTCAGCAGCCAGGAGTGCATGCCCGCGACCCCGATGGCCTGGGCGGTCATCACTGCGGCCGCGGCCAGCAGGGTCACGCCCCACACGAGCCGGCCGCGCAGCGAGCGGGGGCGCAGCACCCACCGACGACGGGTCACCGATCGGTTCCTTCGCTGTGGCCCTGAGGGAACCGCAGACAGTATCCGACGCCGCGCACGGTGTGCAGCAGGGGCGGAGCGAAACGGTCGATCTTGCGGCGCAGGTATTTGATGTACGTCTCCACGATGCGGCCGTCGCCCGCGAAGTCGTACCCCCACACCCGGTCGAGGATCTTGGCCTTGCTCAGCACCCGGTTGGGATTCTCGAGAAAGTAGGTGAGCAGGTTGAACTCGGTCGGGGACAGCGGGATGTAGTTGCCGGCCCGGTGCACTTCATGCGCGTTCTCGTCCAACTCCAGGTCGGCGAAGCGGAGGATTCCGCTGTCGGTCCCGTCCGGGCCGAACAGGTGCTCCGGGGAGGTCCGGCGCAGGATGGCGCGGATGCGCAGCAACACCTCTTCGATGCTGAAGGGCTTGGTCACGTAGTCGTCGCCACCGGCGCTCAGGCCCGCGATGCGGTCGGCGAGCTCACCGCGGGCCGTGAGGAACAGCACCGGTGTGCGGATCCCGGCCGCCCGCAGCCTGCGGGTGACTTCGAGGCCGTCCAGGTCGGGCAGCATGATGTCGAGGAGGACGAGGTCCGGGCGGCGGTCCTCCACATCTCGCAGTGCTTCCTGACCGGTGGCGGCACCGAAGACCTCGTAGCCGGACAGTCGCAGCGCCGACTCCAGCAGCATGCGGATGCTGGGATCGTCCTCGACGACGAGGAGGCGGCTCGGAGCAGGCGCGGCGGCGGGGTCGGGCATCGTGCTGTGTGATCCGTTCTGTCGAGCGATTACTTGTTCCGGGTCGTGGCGGCGCAGTCGTACAGGGTCGTACTCATACCGCCCATCATGCCGCCCGCGCCGGAGCCGCTCCCGTCGGTGCTCCCGCCGTACTCCTTGGCGGGTACCTCGGTGCAGTTCTGGCTGATCCAGTTGGACCGCTCGGTGGCCGCGCTGTTCTCGCCGCCCATCCGGGCACGCATGCCGCCGTCCGACGAACCAAGCACGTAGCGAAGGTCTCCGCTCTTGGTCCACTTCTCCAGCTGCTGCACGGACGGTGCGTCGTCGCTGCCCAGGAAGCCGCCCATGCCGATCACTGTGGCATCGCTGTTCAGGATGTAGGCAGCCGCCCCGGTGGCTCCACCGTCGACGGCGAGGGTGATACGAGCGCCCTTGGAGTGTTCGGCGGCGTAGTCGAGGATCTTGCGCTGGTCGGAGCTGAGGGTGCTGCCGCGGTCCGCTCCACCGAATCCGCCAGGACGGCCGCTGAAGCCGCCCGAGCCACCGCCGGTTCCCGGGAACGAGGGCATCGCTCCGCCTTGGCCCGAACCTGAGCCACCGCTGCCACCGAAGCCTTCGGGCAGGTCACCGCCGTCACTACCTCCCGGCATCTCGAAGCCCTCAGGCAGATCACCGCCGCCACTGCCCCCCGGCATCTCGAAGCCTTCAGGCAGATCACCGCCCCCACTACCTCCCGGCATCTCGAACCCCTCAGGCAGGTCGCCGCCGCCGTTGCCTCCCGGCATACGCCCGGAGCCGAAGGACATTGTCATCGGTCCTGCCGTCGGGTTCGTTCCGCCCATCGCCGATCCGGATCCGCCCGGCACGCTCACGGCCCACGCGCCCGGGGCGAGCAGGACCGCCAGCACCGCGCCGCCGAGAGCGGCCGACGCCAACCGCGGCTTCAGCATCGCGGCGGCCAGCAACCCCGCAGCGCTCAGCCCCAGCGCGAGCACCACCCAGGCCAGCCATCCGTGCCGGTCCGGAACCCGGCGGATCACAGTCACAGCCCATGCCACGGTCAGTAGCACGGTCCCGGCACCCACCGGCAGCGCCCATCGTGCCCCGGCACGGTGCGCCCGCGTCAGCGCGATGACCAAGCCGGCCGTCAACGCGGCGATGGCCGGGGCGAGTTGGGTCGTGTAGTACGGGTGGAACGTGCCCTCCTGGGTGGAGAACACCAGCCCGCACACCAGCAGCCAGGTCCCCCACAACACCCACCCGGAGCCCTCCAGCGCCGCGCCCGCTGAACTGCTCCCGCGCCGGCGCAGCACCACCCCGACCACGGCGACGATCAGCGCCACCGCGCTCACCGGCAGCAGCCAGCTGATCTGCCCGGCCACCTGGTCGTTGAACAGCCGCAGCAGCCCCGCCTCACCGCCGAAGGCGCCGCCGATGTTACCCATGCCGCCGCTGCCCGCGCTCTCACCGAAGATCCTGCCGAGCCCGTTGTAACCGGTCACCAGGTCCCAGGCGCCGCCGTCGGTGCTGCCGCCGATGTACGGCCGCTCACCCGGCCACCAGGCGACCATGGCGACCCACCACAACGAGGAGACGGCGCACACGGCACCGGCGATCAGCAGACGCCCGACCCGTGCGAGCCAGGTTCCGGTGGCACCGACCAGCCAGGCCACGGCGAGGGCCGGCAGCACCATCCAGGCCGCCATCATCTTCGTGAGGAAGCCGCAGCCGATCAGGAATCCACTCGCGCAGAGCCACCACATGCCGTGCCGGCCCGACTCGGACTGCAAGGCGCGTGTCAGCGCATACGCCGCGCTGACCAGGAAGAGCACCAGCAGCGTGTCGGGGTTGTTGTCCCGGTTGATCGCCACGGTGATCGGGGTCAGAGTCATCACCAGGGCGGCGAGGAGCGCCGCGCCCTCCCCCGCCCAGCGGCGGACAGTGCGGTGCAGTGCGAGGACGGTGGCGACCCCCTCCAGCAGCTGGGGCAGGATCAGTGCCCAGCCGTGCAAGCCGAAGATCTTGCTGCTGATCACCTGTGGCCAGAGCGCGGCCGGGGGCTTGTCGACCGTGATGACTCCGGCCGGGTCGAAGGAGCCGAACAGGAAGTTCGTCCAGCTCTGGCCCATCGACTTCACGGCGGCCGAATAGTAGGTGTTGCCCCAGCCGAGGGAGCCGAGCGCCCAGCCGTACAGCAGCGCGGACAGCAACAGGATCAGGCCCAGCGCGACGGGGGCAGCCGCCCAGCGCGGCAAGGCGCGGCTGATGACGGGAAGGCGCGTGACGGTGCCCGACGGCGCCTCGGTGGTGTGAGTCACGGGGAGATTCGCTCTCAGGTCTCGGATCTCGGGAGGGGTCAGGACGCGCGGCGGAACACGGCCAGCCGCAGCACCAGGAAGCGGATGCCGGTCACCAGGACCGAGGAGACGGCCAGTATGAGGGTCTCGGCGGCGGCCGACGCGTCCGGCACGGCGTCGCGGAAGACCAGGACGGCCGCCGAGGTGATCAGGTAGCCGACGACGAACAGCGCACCCGCGCCCAGATGGGCGCGACCGGCACCGATACCGTCCGCGGAGTAGCGGAAGGTGAGTCGGCGGTTCGCCTCGGTGTTGAGGAGCGTGAGCACCAGCAGGGAGACGAAGTTGGCGAGGGCCGGCTGCCACCAGCCGCGCAGCAGCCAGTACAGCAGGGCCTGGCCGACGGTCGAGGCGATGCCGATGACGACGAAGCAGGTGATCTGCCAGGCGAGTTGGGAACGGGCCGCATCCGGGGCCAGGACCGCGTCGGGGTGCTCGGCGGCCGGTTGCGGGCGGGCCGGGACCGGGACACGGGCGGCACCGGACGCCTTGAGCCGGGCCATCCGCCACAGGCCCTTGAGGTCGTCGGTCGCGGTGCCGACGACGTCCACCCGGGTGTCGACGTCCTCCACCCAGTCCACCGGAACCTCGTGGATACGCAGTCCGTTGTGCTCGGCGAGCAGCAGCAGTTCGGTGTCGAAGAACCAGGCGTCGTCCTCGGTCTTCGACAGCAGCGGGCGCAGCGCCTCGGTGCGGGCGGCCTTAAATCCGCACTGGGCGTCGCTGAAGCGGGCACCGTGGGTGAGCCGGATCAGGGCGTTATAGCAGCGGGAGATCAGCTCGCGGCGCGGACCGCGCACGGTGCGTGCGCCCGAGGCGAGGCGGCTGCCGATGGCGAGGTCGGAGTGGCCGCTGGCCAGTGGGGCGATGAGTGGCAGCAGCCCGTCCAGGCCGGTGGACAGGTCGACGTCCATGTAGACGACGATGTCGGCGTCGCTCGTCCCCCAGACGGTACGCAGCGCGAGGCCACGGCCTTTGCGTTCGAGGTGGACGACCCCGACACCGGGCAACTCCTCGGAGAGTGCCCGGGCCACGGCGAGGGTGCCGTCGACACTGGCGTTGTCCGCCACGGTGATCCGCCAGGGGTACGGCAGCTCGTCGCGCAGCCGCGCGTGCAGGGTCCGGATGCAGCCGGGCAGGGCCCGTTCCTCGTTGTAGACCGGGATGACGATCTCGACCGTCGACGTGCGTGGTGCCGCCGAGTCCGCGGCGTCGGCCGGTGCCGGCGACTGGAAACTGTGAGCCGTACGCAAGCCACTGAACGTTTGCGTCATGGGTTCCTCGAGTAGTGGGGGTCGGTGGGACGGCTCCCGTGCGCACCCGCGTCCTGGCGGCGCATTGGTCGACTCTGACCTGTACGGCAGGGGAAACCCGGAGAGAAAGCTGGGAACTGACGGGGAGTCCGCTGTGAGTCCCTTCGCCGCCAGGCGGCGCGATGCGTCACTGATCCTTGCGACAGAAACTGGGAGGACGAGGTCAGTGGCCCGAGAGCCAACCGAGAGAGCGCTGTGCGATCGTCCCGACTCCCGTGAGGCCGGCGATGTCACCGCACACGGGCCCATGGGTCGTCTGAGCAAATGGTCGGGTCCGTCGGCTCCTGGGGCCGCGGGTCACTGCGCGGCGTGGTGGCGACGGAAGGCGCCAGGCGTCGTCCCTGTGTGGCGGGTGAAGAACTTGCCGAAGTTGGTGGGTTCGGAGAAGCCCAGGCGGCGAGCGATAACCACGACCGGCTCGTCGGTGTGGGCGAGCAGTCGCTGGGCCTGGAGAGCGACGCGGGCGTCGATGACCTGTTTGACGGTCTGCCCGGTGGCGGCGAGGCAGGCGCGGGTGAGGGTCTTGACGGTGTAGCCGAGCCGGTGGGCGTAGTCCTCGGCACGGCGGGTGCTGACGTAGGAGCGTTCCAGTTCGGCGCGGAAGCGGACGTAGACCTCTCCGCCCGCGTGCGGGTCGCCGTTCGTCCCGGGCTGCTGCAGCCGGTCGATATGCAACAGCACGGTGGCGAGCAGGAGTTGGATGATCTCCCGCGACACGGTGCCGTCCGGGCGCGTGAACTCTGCGCGCAGCCTGCTCAGCAGAGCGGACAGGGCGGCGTAGTCGTGGCCTGTGCCCAGTTGCCGGACGACGGGGCCGTACCACTCGCGCACGAGGCGGTCGCTGCTGGCCAGGCGAGGCGGGAAGGCCGAGGTGAACAGCAGGTGGGTGCCCTGCATGGTGCCGGGACGGTCGAAGCGCTGGACCTGGCCGGGGCGGATCCACAGCAGTGTGCCCGGGCGGCAGGGATAGGTGACGAAGTCGACGGCGTGTTCCCCGCTGCCCTCGGTGATCAGGGTGACGGTGTGGAAGCCGACGCGGTGGACGCGCTGGAGGCCGCCGTCGCCCATCCGCTCGTGCAGACTCGCCAGGTCGGTCAGCTCGAACCCTTCGACCGGGGCGGCGGGCGGGTTGAAGGAGAAGCCGGGGATCGGCGCGTCACGGGTGGGCGCGACTTCGGAGGCCGACATCGAGACCTCGCTCATGTCCGTCTTTGACCATAAGGAGTCTTCAGCGTATCTCGCCCCCTGCGGGTGCCGGGATGACAGTGGAGCTATAGCAACGATCGGATACCGCCCCAGCAGGGAGAAGAGCGACATGAACGGCACCGTCACGGTCATCGACAAGGGCGCCGTCCGCGTGCACAGCTACATGGCACCGGCCGACAGTCTGAATGTCACCACCCAGCTGATCGAGACCCCGGCCCGCATCGTGGCCGTGGATGCCCAGTACGCACTGGGGTACGCCGACGAGGTCGTCGCCTACGCCAAGGGGCTGGGCAAGCCGATCGACCGGCTGATCATCACGCACGCCCACCCCGACCACTTCCACGGCGCGGCCCGCTTCGGGGCACCCGTGCACGCGCTGCCCGCCGTGCGCGACCAGATCGCCGCCCAGGGCGACGCGCAAGACCCGACCGGCACGCTCATCCCGGTCGCCGACGTCACGCCTGCGGTGGAGATCAGCCCGGGTACCGAGGTCATCGACGGCGTACCGTTCGTCTTCGAGGCCGTGGCGGGCGGCGAGGCGGCCGACGAGCTTGTCATCGGGTTGCCCGAGCAGGGCGTCCTGGTCGCCCAGGACCTCGTCTACCACGCCACCCATCTTTTCCTGGGCAACAACGACATCGACGGCTGGCAGAAGGCCCTCGACACGCTGGCCGCCGACACCTCGTACGACACGATCCTGGCCGGGCACGGCCTGCCCGCAACACCAGCCGTCTACACCGAGCTGCGCGGCTACCTGGCCGCCGCGCGCGAACTGCTCGGCGACGACGGTGAGGCGTACAAGAAGGCGATCCTGGAGCGCTACCCGTCCTACGGCGGCCCGTTCCTGATCGACATCGGCAACCAGTACCTCTTTGGCACACAAGGCGCCTGAACTGCTGTGCGAGACCTGAACCGCCATACAGGACAAGGAAAGGGAACGAGGACGATGAGCAGGATCGTGGTGTTCGGAGCCGCCGGAAAGGCCGGTTCCCGTGTCGTCGCCGAGGCTGCCGCACGGGGGCACGACGTCACCGCGGTGGCCCGGGACCTCACCCGGCTCGGCTCCGTGCCCAGTGGGGTGCGGCCGGTGTCCGGCGATGTCACCGACGCCGGGACGGTCGGGGACCTGGCCAAGGATGCCGACGTGCTGGTGCTGACCGTCGGCGGCCCGGACGCCCGTCTGTACACCCACGCCGTTGCCACCGTCGCCGCGGCCGTGCGTGCCCTGGGTCCTACCGGCCCGCGCATCGTGCACATGGGCGGCGGCGCGAGCCTCCTCGACGACGAGGGTGTGCGCTTCTTCGATGCCCCCGGCTTCCCCGCGGAGTTCAAGCCCTACGCCGTCGGCCAGATCCAGGCCCTCGACGCCTACCTCGCCCTCGGCGACGACGTCACCTGGACGTACATCTCCCCGCCGCCCGTGCACTTCGCCCCCGGCGAGCGCACCGGCACCTACCGCAGCGGCCTTGACCATCCGGTCACCGGTGAGGACGGCCAAGCCCGCGTCACCTACGAGGACTATGCCGTGGCCCTTGTGGACGAGATCGAGAACCCGCGGCACCTCAACCGCCGTTTCACAGTCGGCTACTGAAGCCACCGCATGGCGACTCCCCTGTCGGGCAACAGATGACGTCCCGGCCGCCGGAACGGGAACGTCCACACAACTGGCGTCCGTAGCCGCAGCGATGGGCACCGAGGTCGTAGCCCGGCGAGCGACGCAGACAGCGTGAGCGCTCGCCGGGCGCTCCCGGCCCTACTCCTGACCGAATTCACACGGCACCTCGAGGGCAGCCACACCTTCGACAACGATCGATACGGCTCGACGGCGGCCTTCCGGCGAGCGGTGGTCGATGCCGCACGCAGCGCCCGGTCGCAACGCATGGCACCACACGAAACCCGTCCATGGCAGCCCAAGAGCCGATGGCCGCGCCCCGTTACAGGTAAGCCGCCGGCAGCCCTTCGACGCACCCCGGTATTGTGCGGCGCCCAGCGCGGAAAACCCCTGTCCTGTCTGACGGAGAAGGCTGCTCGCGCTTTCCGAAGGCGATCAGTTGGCTCGGTACGCGTGAGCGTGAACTCCAGTCGCCGCCAAGGAAAAAGTTCTGTTTCGTGAACAGAACTCGGTCGGCCTCCCGAATCTCGACGAATTGAGGCGTGAGCGGAAGGCGCAGAAAGCCCCTCACCGAGGATCGATATCGCCATTGATGTCATCAATATCTGTTATTGACGACAGCCACGCGCATAACGCTCGCAGTGCCTATGTGCCTGGACCTACGGTTGCGCCCACTACCTGGTGATGCACGTCACGCAGCCCGCTCTGTAGACATTTCGACAAGCCATCTTCACGCGGCCTCGAATCCGTCGGCTGCCGTGGCAAGCCCATCTGGCTCGGGTGCCTCGCTCGTGAGCACCACAGGTACAAGCCCCGGGCGGCGAAGCAGCCGTCCTCGGAAGTAGGAGCACAGATGCAGTACGCCCGCCCCCTTCGTCGTGCAGTGACCGCCGCGGTCTCCGTAGGCGCACTCACCGCACTCGCCGCTTGCGGCGGCACCACGGACCCCGCCGGCAGCACTGACGCGAAGAAGTCCGGTGACAGTGACTCCGGGAGCAAAACGATCATATTCTCGCCCGGCTACGCCAGCTCACCGGCCTTGCAGGAGCTGGCCAAGGGAGTGAAGGCCGAGGCTCAGAAAAAGGGCTACACGGTCATCGTCCAGGAAGCCAACGGCAGCGCGCAGACACAGCTCAGCCAATTGCAGACCGCGGTGCAGACCGGCCAGGCCGCGGGGGTCTACGCGCTGATGCTCGACCCGAAGACCGCGGGGCCACTCGTCGAGTCGGCGCAGAAGAAGGGCGTGCCGATGGTCGTCACCGGGACGCCCTCGGACTACGGGTTGTCCGGGATGACGCCGGGCATCACCTTCGACCGCACCGACACCGCGGCCATCGGCAAGGCACTCGGCACGCAGCTCGGGAACTGCATCAACGAGAAGCTCGGAGGGAAGACCGAGGTCATCCACACGGTCAACGTCCCGGGCATTTCCGGCGCGGCCGAGACCGAGGCGGCCACGAAGGCCGCCCTGACCGCCACTGCCCCTGGCGCCAAGATCGTCGCCAAAATCCAGGCGGCCCCGGACACCGTGAAGGCTCAGACCGACATAGGCAACTCCCTCCAGGGGCACCCTGATGCCGAGGCGGTCATCGGTGCCGTCGACGAAGCTGCTCAGGGTGCGATCGGTGCGTTCGCCTCAGCGGGCAAGAAGCTTCCCTGCCTGGTCACCGCCGGAGGGTCTCCGGAAACCCTGGCGAAGGTGAAGGCCGGGAAGATCTACGCCCTCGTCGCCCTGGACTACCAGGGGGATCTCAAGCAGGCCATGGACGCACTGTTCAAGTTGGTGAAGGACCCGGCCGCGAACGGCGAACAGCTCACGGTGCCGCAGAAGATCACAAAGGCCGGCCAGTGACGACGGCGCCCACCGGCCGACAGACTGTGCCGTCCGCCGCAGGGGACGAAGGCGAGGACCAGGGAGCAGCCGCTCTCGCGTCCCACAGTCTGCCGCGATCCGTCTCCGCGCTGGTCTTCCTGCGGGATCAGGGTGTCTTCGTGATGTGGGGCATCCTCATCGTGGTCTTCGCCTTCCTGGGATCGCCGTACTTCTTCACCATGACGAACGCCGTCCTGGTGGCCAACGCCGCAGCGATCACAGCGATCTTCGCCGCCGGTGTCGCCATCGGCGTCATGACCGGGTCCCTGGATCTCTCCCTGCCCGGAACGGCCGCCGTCGCCAGCTGTGTGTGCGGCTGGCTCCTCACCCATGGCGCGCCCACCTGGCTGTCCTTGGTCGCGGGGCTGGCCTGCGGACTGGTCGTCGGCTTGGTCAACGGCCTGATCGTGCTGCGCGGTTTCAGCTCCATCATCGTGACCATCGGTGCCTTTTCAGCGCTCTCCGGCCTGGCGGCCGTCATCTCCCACGGCCAGTCGTTCCCCGGTCTGACGCAGCTGAACTTCATGGGGACCCACCACTACTTCGCGTACGGGGGTTTCGCAGGCATTCCCGGTCCCGTCTTCATCGTCGCCGCGGTCTACGTCATCGGATTCCTGTTCCTGACACGTACCCGCGACGGGCTCCGTGTCATGGCCGTGGGAGCGAACGCCGAAGCCGTACGCCGCGCAGGAATCAACAGCGGCGCGTACCGGCTCCTCGGCTTCGTCATCTCGGGGGCACTGGCGGCTCTTGGAGGTCTCGTCAGCACCGCGACGGTGACACAGGCCAGTCCGACCGCCGACGCGTCGATCATCTTCAATTCACTGACCGCCGTGTCGCTCACCGGCATCGTGCTCTCCGGAGGCCGCGGCAGTTTCCCCCGGGTCCTCGTGGGCGCCCTGATCCTGGCGACCATCTCGAACGGGCTCACCATCCGTGGCGTGGAGCCATACTGGGCGACCGTGTCCACCGGTGTCCTCCTGATCGGCTCGCTCTTCGTGGAGCGAGCCATCCACACCAGCGTCGCCAAGCGATTGATGTCCGCCAATCTCTCGGTCCATCAGAAGGAGGTGTAGGAATGACCGTCCCTGCGATGGAACTGTCCGGTATCGAGCACCACTACGGATTCGTGCGGGCGCTTGACGGTATCGATTTCCGCGTCGGCCCCGGAGAGGTCGTGGGCCTGCTGGGAGACAACGGTGCGGGCAAGTCCACGTTGCTCAAGGTGATGTCGGGTGCACACCGTCCGACACACGGCACGATCCTCGTCAACGGGGAGACGCGCGCCTTCCACGCACCGAAGGATGCCGCAGCCGCCGGGATCCAGATGGTCTACCAGGACCTGTCCCTGGTAGAGCCCCAGGACATAGCGACCAACCTGAATCTCGGTCGGGAGATCCTCTACCAGGGACCGCTCGGCTGGTTCGGGTTCGTCAACCACAAAGCGCAACGCCGTCATGCGGAGGAGCAGCTCGACAGACTCGGTGTCCGCACCGCGCCGATGATTCGCCCGGTGGAGCTTCTGTCAGGCGGTCAACGCCAAGCCATCGCCTTCGCGAGAAGCGCCATCCGGGTCGCCGGAGAGTCACACGGAATTCTCCTGCTCGACGAGCCCACGGCAGCGCTCGGATACGAACAGACGCGTCAGGTCGAGGACCTGATCCGGAAACTTTCCGAGCAGGGAACAGCGGTCGTGGTCGTCTCACACGACCTGCCCCTTTGCTATGAGGTCACTCACCGCATGGTCATCCTCAACAGAGGACGCAAGGTCGCAGATGTCCGAACAGCCGAAGCGGACCGTGACCACGTCGTCGGCTGGATCACTGGATCCCGCGCCTCGATGTTCGTCCCCTGACAGGTGCCCGAACCCGACGGCGGGCAGACGGGACCTGTCCGCCGTCGGCAGGTAGTGAAGGTGCGTCAGTGACCTCATGGGCCAGACGACGCGGGCTGTACGCCAGGTTCTGTACGCAGCTGGACTCCTGCTTGCTCGTGGCAACTCCAACTGAGTGGGGTCCGAAGCTAAATTACCGGTCAGTCACTTACGTCGGTTTGCCGGGCGCCATCAGCAGGGACTGGTTGGTTCTCGATCCATGCGAGCCCACCGAGGTCCAGTTGGTTCCGGGCGCGAGTGACGGCGACGTAAGCGAGACGGGCGTCCGTTTCGCTTACAGGTTCCGGAATCGGGTGGCCGCTGTCGTCCAGTTGGTCGCTGTCCGGCGGCGGGGGAAAGTCGTCGGCGATTCTGACCTCGAGCCACTCCCGGCCTTTTGCCTTGTGCGCGGTGGAGACCGCGACCTCGGCTTTGTCTTCGTCGGTCAGCGCGTCGACAGCGGCGATAATGGCCTCGGGCCCGTGCGTGTCGACAAGTTCCACGAACGGCTGGAGATCTCGGCCGGCGGGATCGTATTCCGCGTACTCCTGCAACTCACCCCATGAGGCGAAGAGAACCAGTTCGGGGTGGGATGTGCGTCGGCCGTCTTTGAGGTCCCGGGCGGCCAGCGCGAGTGCGGCGAGCGTCTGTCCGCCCCTGGTGAGCGCCACCCGACGGCCCGCCTCCAGCAGCCTCACGACCTCAGTCATTGCGCCGATGTTGGTGCGGCACAGCACCGCGTCCGGGCAAGTGAGCAGGCCAACCTGTGTCGGAATGCTGTCGGAACCGGTCAGCCGAATCGGAGCATCGGCGAGCGCGAGCCACCTGTTGGCCTGTTCGGCAAGGAGCGGGCCGAAGCGGAAGGAGTGGGTCAAGGTGAGGTGGGTGGCGTCGAAGCCTGTCATCACGTCCCGGGCTCCGCGCCACCCGTAGATGGCTTGGGCGGAGTCGCCGACCATGACCAGCTGAGCGTGATCGCGTTGGGCGGCGAAGACCTGCTCCAGGACGGGGTTGGTGTCCTGGGCCTCGTCGAGGAGGAGGAAGTCGGCCTCGATCTTCGGCTCCGTCAGGGCCCACATCTTCAAATAGTGGTCGTGCTCGAAGCGGACTACACCGTCGTCGGGATTCTGTAGATCCTTCCACGCCCTTCCGACGAACGGCATGACGGCTTCGGCGAGTTGGGCGCGCTCGTTCGGTGTGCCCAACCTGCGCAGCGCCGGAACGTGATGGGGCCCCGGGGTCTTGTCGGCGGACTGGCAGAAGCAGGTGACCGTACGCAGCACGGTGTGGGACAGAGTCCGGTGGCTGATCTCGTGATCACCGATGCGGACAGGAGACCCGACGCCCAGGGCTCGCCCGATCCGCCAGGCTGGCTGGCGCGGACTGCTGAGCCGACGGGCGAACCGGTGGCCGACGGCCGCGAAGGCCGTGGCGTGAGCGGTCCTGCACTGCACGGAGCGCGGGAACCGGGTAGCAGCATCATCGGCAATGTCCCTGTTGAAGGCGAGATAGCGACCTCGGCGTCGTGTGTTCGCGGCCAACAGGACCAGTGTGCTGGTCTTACCCGTCCCGGCACCGGCTTGCAGCACGATGTGGTGGCCGTCCCGGAAGGTGTCGACAGCGTGGGCTTGTTCGTCGGTAGGCGTATTCAACTAGAGCTCCGCGTACAGAAGGATCAAGGGGTCGTATGTGCGGCACTTCGCCGCCGACCGTCCGCGTCGCGCGAGGATCTCAACGGCGGACGCTGGTGGTCGGGCAGGACGCGTGCCGCACAGGCGAGGACGGCTTCAGGGGTGTGATGGACAAGGAGGTCCTGGAGCTGCGCGGTCAGGTGCCGGGTGCGAGCCCGCTCGTCCCGCCCAACTGCTTTGACGACGGCCCGGGCGAGGAATTCTGCGGGCTTCTGCCCCCGAGCTGTCGCGGTCTGGTCGATCGCGGAGCGCATGGCGCGGGTGAACGCGACATTGAGCAGGACATGGCCTGATGCGTCGGGGTAGTGGGTCGTCAAGACGTCGATGGGCAGGAGGCGATGGAGGTCCTGACGAAGGGACCGCAGGGCGCGTCCCGGTGACTTGGCCTGGCGCACAGCCATCAGGCGGGTGCGGTCCGCGTTCGTCGCGAGCGGCACTCTTCGACTGGCTCTGTGCAGCTCCACTCGGGTGACCGGCCTGGTGAGAGTGATCTCTACGGCGTGCTGTCTCTTCATCGCCGGGCTCCGTTCCGAGCCCCGCCGCCAGGATGAGGCCGGCGGCTGTGGGTCGGGAGACGCCGGTGCACGTACGGGTGGTGGACGAGCGGGTCGAAGGGTTCCCAGTCTGTCAGTGCCAGGTCCGCGGCTGTGGGGGTGGACGCGTGCTGGGGACAGCGCTGTGTCCGCCAGCGGAGCTGTTCGGCGTACGGCAGGGAGTTCAGGTCGTACAAGGCCATTACCCCGGCAGGAAGCGCCAGTTGCCCCTGGGTGGCTGTTGCGGGAGCCAGTCGCCAGACGCCCGCCGGGCCGTGCGTGTCAAGCATCCTGAGGGTGCATCTGTCACGTCGTCGCGTCTGGGCCACGCACTGGATCTCATCCAGAGGGCGTGCGGCGAGGTAGCGGACGAACAGGATCTGAACGACGGGTCTGGCGGGCCGGCAAGGGTCCTCCGGCGGCCGGCCCGCAGGATCCGCCGGCGCCGCCGGGGTGAAGCTTCCGGCGTCCACCAGGCGACGCGTGTGCACGGCCAGGCTCCGACGGAGTCCCGTCAGCGCGGGGACCGCCTCAGAATGCTGCAGGTACGCTCCGCTGGTGTCGAAGAAGCAGGAGAAGAAGTTCCGCTCCGCGGCCCGCGCCGCTGGCGCGGGCATCGTTGTCGAGAAGGCGTCACGGGCGGCGGTTCCGGCCGAGACATCCCGTCGTCGCTTACACGTGGGTGCTGCAGTTCTCGGTGGGGCCGTGGGTGGCGCCATCGTTGTACCTGCGCTCTTGGAGCGATTCGGGGTAATGCGGTCCGGTGCGTGGGTGCCCGCCATGTTCGCGGGGTTGGCTTTGGCGCTGGGATTTCCGCTCCTGTACACGACGTTTCGCCCGGTACGGCACGGCCCTGGTTGGCAGCTTGTGACTGCTCGGACTGTCACGGGCGACCGCACGGTCGATCTGAGCAAGCTGACGCAGATACGTCGAGTTCGTGTCCCCAGCAAGACCGGCTGGTTGGACGAGTTCTGGATCAAGGACTGCCGGGGCATCGTCCTCCTTGTGGACAAGGAGGTACTCATGGGTCCCATGGGGCAGGCGGTGGTTCACAGTTCGGGGATCTCAGGCTCACTGGGAACCGTCAAGATCTCTCGGCATGCGGCCGTCGGACTTGGCCTCAACGAGCCCTCGACTGCATACCGGGCAGCCCGCGCATGCGCAGATGCTCTTCTCGGGATCCTGACCCCCGGGGCAGTCGCCGCTCTTGGAGTCCTGGCCGGCTGGCTCGTCAGATCAGCGTGAGACACAGCTGGGGAGATTGGAGAGGGTGTCGATCACCCGAATGATTCTCCCGAGATTGGCCGTTGCCTCCCATGCCCCTGGGCCGCGCCGTGTGCCTTACCCTGACCGCCGCCGAGCGCCACCGCCTGAAGAAGATGGCCTACGGCCACAAGACTGAGCACCGGGCTCGGCAGCGCGCCACAGTTGTCCTGCTCGCGGCGCGCGGCCGGGGCAACGCCCGGATAGCTGCCGAGACCCGGCTGCACGTGGACACCGTGCGCACCTGGCGCGGTCGGTTCGCCGACGGTGGACTGCCGGCCCTGGCCGACCGCAAACGCTCAGGGCGCCCGGCCCGTTTCACCCCCGTGCAGGTCGCCGAGGCCAAGGCCCTGGCCTGCCAACTGCCGGCCGAGACCGGCATACCGCTGTCGCGCTGGTCGTGTCCGGAACTGGCCGCCGAGCTGAACGCGCGCGGGATCACCGACAGCATCTCCGCGTCCACGGTGCGTCGCTGGTTACGCGAGGACGCGCTCAAGCCCTGGCAGTACCGGTCCTGGATCTTCATCCGCGACCCGGACTTCCGCGCCAGGCCCAGCGGGTCCTAGACCTGTACGCCCGCACCTTCGAAAGCATCCCACTCGGCGACGACGAGTACGTCCTGTCCAGCGACGAGAAGACCTCGATCCAGGCCCGCTGCCGCTGCCACCCGACTCTGGCCCCCGGACAGACCCGGGCGATGCGCGTCAACCACGAGTACGGACGCGGCGGCGCCCTGGCCTACTTGGCCGCTTACGACGTCCCCCGGGCCGAGATCCACGGCCGTTGCGAGCCGACCACCGGCATCGTGCCGCGGGGACGTGGCGGTTCAGGCCCGGCGACGAGGTGTTCGGGATGCCGCTGTTCCCGCGGGCGGCGAGCGCGTACGCCGAGGACGTGTCGGCGCCGGCGTTGCACCTGGCACGCAAGCCGGCGTCGCTCTCGCACGTCGAGGCGTCGGCGCTGCCGGTCGTCGGGCTGACGGCGTGGCAGGGCCTCGTCGACCTCGAGGGCGTGACCGAGGGCGACCGCGTCCTGGTCCATGGCGGCCATCCAACCCACCAACAACGTAGGACCCGCTGACAGATGATCTACAGCCCGGACAGCCGGCCACGGCCAGCATGAGTACGAGGAAGAGCCATCACACCACCCCCGCAACCAGCAACTTCAGGGTGAAACGGGCTCACTGACCTCAACACGACCGTCGCCGTGCCCGGTTGCGATCGCAGCGAAGCACTCTCCTACGTCCCCGCCGCCGCCCCACGACCCGGGCAGCTCCTCCACGCGCCGCCCGTACCGGGACTGTCCGGGTCGTCATGCGCAGGCCTTCGCGGCCAATGCCTCGACTCTCCGGGGAGATTCCGGGCGTCCGGTCGCGGCTGGGTGGGTAAGAGGCGGTCGGCGGGGATGGCCGACCAGACATGGTCCTTGCCCGGGTGGTCATCGGGCCGGGAGGGGGTTCCCGTGGG
Organism: Streptomyces sp. NPDC058086; assembly: GCF_042885015.1. Classification (NCBI taxonomy): domain Bacteria; kingdom Bacillati; phylum Actinomycetota; class Actinomycetes; order Kitasatosporales; family Streptomycetaceae; genus Streptomyces; species Streptomyces sp. NPDC058086. The sequence continues at coordinate 76,507 of NZ_JBHVST010000034.1, forward strand.
AGAAACGCCTGCCAGCGCAAGTAACGGGACCGGAGCGCGGGCCGTCCGCGCCGATGCCGTGCAAGGGTTTGCTGCCCCTGCCGTGCAGATCTCCGGGCCCTCGCTGCTCAATCCGGGCCTGCCGCAGGTGGAGCCTCACGTCACCGCCTGGGCGCAGGAGTCGGGGCTGCTGTCCGCGGAGGCGGCCGAGCAGGCCCGCAGGGAGTGCCATACCGCCTTCGCCGGACGAGTTTGGCCATGGGCACCACCGGAGCGGCTGGCCGAGCTGTCCCGCCTGGTCCTGTGGATGTTCGTCGTCGACGACCGCAGCGACGCCCACCGGGCCGCATCCGGAACGGTCGACGCGGAGCTGGAGGCCATGGTCTGCGCCGTCACCGGCGGGAAGCGCGCCGTGCCCGAACCGGCGCCGGCGACCGTACGCGTCCTGGCGGAGGTGGTGCCGCGGGTGGCCGGCTGCATGGGCCCCGCGTGGCGCGCTCGCTTCCGTCGGCATCTGGCGGAATGGATAGGCACCAACCGGGACATGATCCAGCGCCGTGTGGACCGCAGCGTGCCGGCGCCGCAGGCTTATGTCTGCTGGCGGCGGGTGTCCGGAGCGGTGGGCTGGTGCTTTGATCTCATCGAGTACGCGCAGGACGCGGAGCTGGCCGAGCCGGTGTGGTCCTCGCCGGCCTGTCGCCGGCTGCGGGATACCGCCGCGGATGTCATCTGCTGGACCAACGATCTGTTCTCTGTGCGTAAGGAGCTGCTCAGCGGCGAAACGAGCAACCTGGTGGTGGTATTGCAGCATCATCACTGTCTGGCGCTGCAGGAGGCTGTGGACGAGGTGCACCGGTGGCTGTCCTGGCGTATCGCCGAACTGCCTGTCGCGACGGGCGATCTGCAGGCCGCCGCCTTGACCATGGGCCTGGCGCCGGATGAGCAGGCGGCGGTCGGCCGGTATGTGGAGGGCATCGGTGCGTGGGCTCGTGGTTTTCTCGACTTCTGCCAGGAGTCTGCGCGGTATGCCGAGGCCGGTCGCCCGGGGTCCGGGTAGCAGGCCGCTGCCCGGGGCATTTCGCTGGCAGGGGCTGAGGGCGTCCTCCCCGGCCAGCCGCTGTCGTTCTGAGACGGCGACCGTGGCCATGCGGGGCTTCAACAGACTCGAAGCCCGCTCGTTGACCCAGCGGCGCAGGGTGCTGGCGGAAATGCTGTTGCCGCCGGCCATATCGCAAAGCCGCTGGTCGTGACGGAGGACGGCCAGGACGATGACCGCGATCCGGCCGGCCGACAGCTTCCGCCACCGCGACCCGATCTTCTTGAGGTGGGCGCGGATCAGGCGGTTGACGGTGGAGATGGTGGCCGTGGACAGCGGGAGGCGGACTTGGTAGACAGGGGCCCCAGTTGGCGCTTCTTCTCCCTCAAGGAGATCCCCGACACGGTGATCGCACCGGAACAGCCCATCCTGGCGGAGTACGCCAAGGTGGCACGGTGACAGGCCCTGCCTCCATGCCTCGACTACACCACTCCAGCGGACGTGACCTTCAGTTGCCGGTGACCGGGTATCGACTTGTGATCGCGACGCGGTTGAAGGCGTTCATCAACGCTGACAGCCAGGCGACCGCCGAGACCTGATCTGCGGAGAGCACGACTGCTGCCGCTTTGTAGTCGTCGTCGCTCACGTGCCCCTCGGACACGTGCGCGATGGCCTCTGTAAGACGTAGGGCCGCGCGGTCGGTCTCGGAGAAGTAATCGGCTTCTTCCCACGCGGGCAGCACTGCGATCCGGTCCGGGTTCTCGCCCTTCTTGAGCGCGTCGCGGGTGTGCATTTTGAGACAGAACGCGCAGCCGTTGATCTGGGACGTGCGGATCTTCAAAAGCTCGACCAGAAGCGGGTCAAGACCTGCCGCGGTGGTGGTGTCTTCCACTGTCGAGGACAGGGCGATAAGAGCCTTGTAATTGGCCGGGTGCTGCTTTCCGATGTTAACGCGCTGCTTCTCAGTCTGTGACTCAGTCATGGGTTCCTCCTCTTCGCATGGCAGGACGCACCCCGCAGGGTCATCCTCAGCCTCGCCTAATCTGTGCCATTGTTACGAGCGGCGGTGATAAGTAATGGGAATTGCGGCTTAAGCTTCTCACCGCGCTTTTATTCCCGCCTGGCGCCGATCAGGTGCCCGGTCCCATCCGGTTCGTGGGGCAGCTTTCGTCTGGCCTGCGGAATCCGGTCAAAGTGGAACTCCTCCATAAGACCAGCAGTCCTGGTACTCGGCGAGCTTGAGGATGGCATCGGCGTCGTCGACCGGGGCCATATCCCTTCGGATTTGATCCGACACTTGTCGCTCAGCCGTTCACCGGGGCACTTCCCAGGCGAGGCGGGAAAACAAGAAGCGGATTCGCGACACCGCGACGCATTAGGCACATGGGCGGCATGAGACCGCGCGCCGAATTTACGAATATAAACCCCTACTGTCCGGTTCGAGCCCCCTGCAGGGCCTCCAGGCTCCGCAAACAGCTCACTGGGCTTCGACGGGGCGGCCTTCTTCAGCCGCCCGGCCAGTTTGGACCGGCAGGCGAGTGCTGCGCTCACGGACGTGGGGCGCCGGCGTGCGTTCGATCTGCAGGCTGAGCAGTTCCGGGCGGCTGTAGTGGCCGCGCGCATCCATCAGGCGCTTGCGCAGGTCGATCTGCGCGAAGTCCAGGTCGGCGATCACTTCGCCTTCGCCGGATGTGAGCGGCTCGCCGATGATGCGGCCCTCGGGATCGATAATGGCGGTGAAGAAGCCACCGGAGATCGCACCAACGGGGCCGCCGGTATCCTTGGCGATCTGCGCCTGCTGGTCGGCATCGAGCCAGGCGGTGGCGTTGACCACGAAGCAGGCCGATTCCAGCGCATGCTGGCGGATGTTGACCTCGATCTGGTCGGCGAACTGCTGGCCGCCGAAGGAGCCGGGGTACATTGCGGCGTGGATCTCCTCGCCGTCGGCGATCAGGGCATAGCGAGCTAGCGGCAGGTAGTGCTCCCAGCATGCGAGCTGTCCGATGCGGCCGACGGCGCTATCTACCGCACGCAGGCCCGAACCGTCGCCCTGGCCCCAGATCATCCGCTCGTGATAGGTCGGCGTGATCTTGCGGCGGCGGTGGATCAGTGTGCCGTCCGCGTCAAACAGCAGCTGCGTGTTGTAGATGGTGCCGCCGTCACGCTCGTTGACGCCGATCGAGACGACCATGTGGGCTTCCCGGGCGGCTTCGGCGATCGCGTCGGTCTCGGCGGACGGTACGGTCACCGCCTGATCGAGCAGGCGCAGGTGCTCCTTGGCCATGGCGTAGGGCGGCTGCACGAAGGAGAAGTAGGGGTAATAGGGAACGACGGTCTCAGGGAAGACCGCGATCTGGACACCCTGCTCGCCCAGGTCGCGGATCTTCTTCACGACCTTCTCTACGGTGCCCGCGCGGCTGTAGAGCACGGGACTGATCTGGACTGCAGCGGCCTTTACGACAGTCATGGTGATACTCCCTGCAAATGTACGGTCAGTAAGACCTCGCGATGCTGCGCGCACCCGGACGGGCACGCGATAAAGAGGCAGTCGAGGCGGTCCAGGAGGGATGGGGCCCGGCCGAGCGGACAACTCCAGCTCCGCTACGTGACCACTGGACCAATAGGAGCATATGCTCCTATTGGCTGGATAGCAAGGAGCAGATCCCCCGAACCCTTTCACGACTCGGCGACGCCAAGTCGCCCGGGCACCCATGGCGGCGTCCCGAAGGGGTGCCCGCGCCCGCTCCTCACATGGCCGTCACCTTTGGCAACATGTCGCATCTGCGACGCCTGGCGCCGGCGACATACCGATATCACCGCGACCGCCTCCAAATGGGCAACAGGGAAGACGCGGAGGGGTGCGCGTCGCATCCGGCGTCCGCAACGATGAGGACGTCCGGGTCGCGGGTGGATCACCGTCCGACCGCGATGGGCCGGGGGGCGACTCGACCATCGCGCGCCCGCACCCCCGGCGATGGACCGGGGGTCACGGTAGGCGTCGCCCAAGACCCAGCCCTTGTCATTTCGGTAATAGGAGCATATGCTCCTATCGTGTGTATCGGTAAGCCCCGTCATGACGACATGACCCCGACGCGGGCGGACCTCGTCGACACGTGCAACAACCTGGCACTGCACAAGGTCCGCACCAGCAAGAGCACGGCTCGGCATCCAGGGCAGTCATCACCGGATGATCCGTCACCCCCTTGGAGGGTGACGGAGGTTGTATGAGTGTCGAAATGCCACCCCAACAGAGGTTGTTCACAAGTCGATCGGAGCAGGCGTCGGCCCCGCGCATCCGGGCCAAGGTTCTGCCGCCACCGAATCGACACACCACAGAACGGAGCGGCAAGTTGCCGACTACATTGAAGATCAACAAGCTGCGTTACCTGAGTGCAGCCGCCGGCATCGCCACTGTCGTCGCCGGCGGCGTCGCCATCGCCCCGCTGGCGTCGGCCGACATGTCAACTTCCACCAGTGCGCACGTCGTTGACCAGCGCGCGAAAACTTTCGAGCTGGTCGGCAAACAGACCTCGATCGAAGACCTCGATCTGGGCCGGGCGGGAATCAGCCCGGGTGACCAGCGCGTCATCCACGAAGACCTCTACCGCGACGGCGAGAAGGTCGGCGATCACAGCGTCGTCTGTACCTACACCCGCGTCAATCCGGCCGCGCTCCAGTGCCTGGGCACCTTCTCTCTGCCTGAGGGACAGTTCGCCGCGCAGGCGCTGCTCCACCTGCCCGCCCCGTCCTACGTCGACGTCGGCATCACCGGCGGATCAGGCGACTACCGCAACGCCCGAGGCTTTGTTCGCACCGTTCCTGCCGGTGACACCGAGAGGCACTTCACCGTCCACCTGAAGCGCTGACGGTCGGCTGTCGTACGCCCTCGCCGCCACAGCCCGCCCATCTGACACCTGTGCAGGTCGGGTCGTCGCGCTCGACCTGGTGACCGGCGCCGAGATGCACCTCAAGAGCGGCGGCATCGAGCAGGCGTGCGCCACCTGGAACGCGATCGTCCGCCCTCCGGATCGCAATCCCCGAGCCGGTGGGCAGCTCGTACTGCTCCGCCGCCCCCGGCCCCCATCGACCGGTGACTCACAGGTGTGAGATTCACCGACATCAAGAGAGAAAGACCCCTACATGTACATGAAGCTCGAAGTCACCGTGCTGCCTGTTTCCGATGTCGATCGGGCCAAGGCCTTCTACGAGCAGGTGGGATTCCGTCTGGACATCGACATGGCCGCCAGCGAGAACTGGCGCGCGGTGCACTTCACGCCGCCCGGTTCCGAGTGCTCGATCATGTTCGGCACGGGGATCACCTCCGCCACACCCGGCTCGGCCCAGGGCCTGTACCTCGCCGTCTCCGACATCGAGGAGGCCCGCGCAGAACTCGTCGGTCGCGGCATCGAGGTGGGCGAAGTCTTCCACGACGCCGCAGGACTGCTCTACCACGGCCATGAGGCCGGAGAGGTCACCCACCGGGTCGAGGGACAGGGGCGGCTTGCCGGCCTGCACCCCGGCCGCGCTTCCTACGGCTCCTTCGCCACCTTCAGCGACCCGGACGGCAACGGCTGGGTGCTCCAGGAGATCACGCAGCGGTTCCCCGGCCGCTGACATCTCATCAGCCACCCGGGAATGACGGGCGACGACCAGCCTGCAGGACGGCCGGCCCCGATCAGCCCCTGAACACAGCCCCGGCGCACCATCAGTCGGATCCCGAAGCCGGCCCAAACACGAGCATATGCTCCTTAGTCTCGAGGTCCTGGCTTCGCCCTGACGCTCGAGCAACGTTCGAAGGGAAAACTTTCATGACCATGTCTCCCATGGAGCCGCCCACGCAGGAAGGCCCCGGATCAAAGCCGCTGTCACACCGTGCCCGGCGCGGGCTGTCCCGACGCGGCTTCGTCGGCGGCGCGGCTGCTTCTGCTGCTGCCGCAGCCGGTATCTCGCTGGTAGGCGGATTGACCACCGTCGCCGCTGCCTCCCCCGCCGTGCGCAGACCGAGGGGTTTGGGTTCGGTCTCCACGGCTCCGGGGCTTCCGGCCGGGTTCACCAAGACGTTCACCAGCCGGTTCATCCAGGCCGGCGGACTGCGCCAGCACGCGGTCATCGGAGGCGACGGCCCGCCGCTGCTGCTGGTACACGGATGGCCGCAGAACTGGTACGCCTGGCGCATGGTGATGCCGGAGCTCGCCCGGCACTACACGGTCATCGCCGTCGACCAGCGCGGCATCGGTCTGACCGAGAAGCCCAAGAGCCGGTACGACACCGCTACCCTCGCCAACGACCTGGTCGCCCTTATGGACGCCCTCGGTCACCAGCGGTTCGCCGTGGCCGGCCATGACACCGGCCTGATCATCAGCTACGCGCTGGCGGCGGACCATCCACAGCGTGTCGCCCGCGTGGCCCTCCTGGAGGTTCCCGGGCCCCCGACGCTGAAGGCCTCGCCGCCCCTGTTCATCGATGAGGACCACAACAACAGGCTCTGGCACATCCCCTTCAACCGGGTCAACCACAAGCTGACCGAGAAGCTGGTCAGCGGCCGGGAGGAGATCTTCTTCGGCTACGAGTTCGACATCCAGGGCGGACAGAAGCTGCCCAACTACGCGCGCGAGTACTACTTCCGTCTCTTCTCCGACCCCGAGACCCTGCGCGGCAGCTTCGGTCTCTACCGCGCGTGGGACGCCACCACCGCGCAGAACGCGACGCGCGCCGAGAACAAGCTGACGATGCCCGTCCTGGCGATCGGCGGATCGGAAAGCTGGGGTGACCTGGTCGGGAAGGCGATGATTCCCCTCGCGAACGACGTGCAAGGTGTGGTCATCCCCGGTGCCGGCCACTGGGTCGCTGAGCAGGCCCCCAGGGACCTGCTGTCGGAACTGACGCGCTTCCTGGCCCCGTACCGCCGCGTCACCGGCCCGTCCCGCTAACGGACAGCCAGACGTCCGGGCATGCCCCGGACGTGACGGCACGCGCTCGACCGGGCGGCAATGTCGCCGCCTTCGAGCAGCCGGAGCTCCTCACCAAAGAGCCCGGTATGTTTGCCCGGCTCCTGCGCTAGTCCCACCGCAGGGGCCCTCGACCGAGGTCGTCCTGCCCGCCGGGTGTCCCGGCGGGCAGGACCGGAGCGAACGCTCTTGCGTAGTTGTACCCGGGGTGGTCAGCCCCCGGGGAGCCGCACGCCGTCGTGCGGCCGGCCTGCGTTCGGCAGGCGCTCCTTCGGACGACTGGCAGCACGCGGTCGTGTCCCGCGACGTGGTGCAGGGGATCAAGCGCTACACGCTCCGGTTCGAGACCCTTGGCGATCTCTGCGGAGACTGCAGCCCACGAAGCGTCCCGGTAAGGCGAGTTGGATATCCGATCGGGCATGGTCGGCGCCCCTGGCCTGCGGATTCCGGTGTCTTGATCCCCTACACCACGTGGCGGGACGCCATCTGGCACCGCCACGCTTCGCCTCCTTCCAGGAGCGGCGGAGCCTTCACCATCCCCGACGGGAGGCATGGATGTTTTCCGACATCGGCCCACTCGAAGTTGTGACGCTGATCGTGCTGGCCGTCATTCTTGTCGGGCCCGACAAGCTCCCCAAGATGGTGGCCGACACCGTGCGGACCCTGCGCAAGCTCCGCGAGTTCTCGCAGAGCGCTCAGGCGAGCATTCGAGACGAACTCCCCACCGAGCTCAAGAACCTGAATCTCGAGGACCTCAACCCGAAGACCTTCGTGGCCAAGAACCTGCTGGGTGACCAGAGCCTGGGCCTGGGCGACCTGACCGCCGACCTCGGCCTAGGGGACGAACCGCTTGACAGCGCCGGAACCAACACCTCAAAGGGCCTCGGGAAGGCCGCCGCACCCGGCCCGCTTCCCACGGCCACCGGCCACGGGCCTCGGGAAGCCACCGGCGCGGGGCGCTACAGCCTCGACAAGAACGGCCCGTAACCGGGAAGGACCACGGCCGCCTCGCCGTCGGCCCAGCCCGTCAACGCACTGACCGGCACGCAGGTCCTGGCTGCCGCATCCGTCCGCGGCCAGGCCACCGCGCAGGAGCACCGCCCCTGCGCTTTCAGACCCTCGGAAAGGAAACGCCCATGTTCGGCAGGCTCGGATCACCCGAGATCATCCTCATCCTCCTCGTCGTCGTGCTCCTGTTCGGCGCCAAGCGGCTCCCCGATATGGCCCGCTCCTTCGGGCAGTCGCTGCGGATCCTCAAGAGCGAGACCAAGGCCATGCAGAAGGACGACGCGGACGAACCCCCGACCGTTCACGCCACCGCAGCCCACCAGCTCGCGGCCGAGAGCCGGCACACGGCCCCGGAGGCGACCGAGGCAGACACCTCCCACCGGCGCTGAAACGCCGAAGCCACCGACCAGCACCCGGCCGGTGCCGCACTTGAAGGGACCGGGACCGCCCATGCCGACCCAACCAGCACATGACGCCGCGCCTATGTCCCTGGGGGAGCACCTGCGCGAGCTGCGCAACCGCCTGCTCAAGGCCGTCGGAGCGATCCTGTTCATCACCGTCGTTGCAGCCCTGTTCTACAAGCAGCTGATCGGATTCCTCATCGATCCCCTGCCCGGCTGCGCTCCGGGCCAACCGGCCGGCGCGGACGACGCGGGCCGCTGCGGCGTGATCTCCCTCAACGGCCTTCTGTCACCCTTCACCCTCGCGCTGAAGGTGTCGATCACCGCGGGGGTCGTCGCCGCGAGCCCGCTGTGGCTGTATCAGCTGTGGGCCTTCGTCGCACCAGGACTGCACCGCAACGAGAAGAAATACACCTTGACCTTTCTCGGGGCGGGCATCCCCCTGTTCCTGACCGGTGCCGCCGTGGCGTACTGGACCCTGCCCACCACGGCACGGGTACTCATCTCCTTCACCCCAGACAACGCCACCAACCTCCTGCCCGTCGACGACTTCCTCGACCTCGCCACCCGCATGGTCCTCGTCTTCGGACTCTCCTTCGAACTCCCCGTCCTCCTCGTGCTGCTGAACCTCGGCGGCGTGATCAGCGCACGCCGGATGGCCGACTGGTGGCGCGGCATGTTCATGGCCATCGCCGCCTTCGCGGCGCTCGCCACCCCCAGCACCGACCCGCTCAGCATGCTGCTGCTCGCCACCCCCATCAGCCTGCTGTACCTGGCGGCGTGCGCCATCGCCTGGTACAACGATCGCCGCCGGCAGCGCACCGGCACCACCGGGCCAGGCGGAAGCCCGGACACCGAGGCATCCCTCATCGACCTCACCCCGGCCCCCTTCGACGCCCCCGACGACATCTCCGTCAGCCGACCCTGACGAGCCCCTTCTCAAGGAGCGGCCCGCCGCCGGTGATCAAGGCAGTTGCTTGCGACGAGCCCGGGAGGCCCGCGGCGTTGCCGCAGATGCGTACGTCGTGCCAGATCCCGCTTTATTGCGCGAGCGGTCGTAGAACGCCACGGCGCACTTGTTCGTAGTGACACGCCGGTTCCGGGGCGCCGGGTACCGAGGGCGTGACCGCGAGACCTGCGGAACGGCGGACCTTGCCCTCGGCGTTCAGATCGACTCCGTAATCGAGTGTGGATGGGGTTGGGGAAGAAGAAAGCGAAGGCCGCGCTGCAGGGCGTGATGCCGTGGCTGCCGCCGGCTGGGAAGTTAACGGTGGAGGCGTCGTCGAAGCTGGACCGGACGCTGGATGATGACGTTCATGCGGTGCGGTTGTAAGCGTTGGTCAGGGCGATGAGGGACACCAACCCGGCCAACTGGTCCTCGTCGTAGCGGTTGGCCGCGTTCGCCCAGGCCTCGTCGGTGACGCCACCGGCCGCGTCGGCGATGCGCATGCCCTGTTCCGCCAGTTCCAAGGCCGCCCGCTCGGCCTCGGTGAACACCGTGGCCTCAGTCGCGATCAGGTTGAGACGTACCGAGGTCTCCCCGCCGTGCGTGGCGTCCTTGGTGTGCATGTCGGTGCAGAAGCCTCAGCCGTTGATCTGGCCGGCCCTGATCTTCATCAGTTCCTGCGTCGCGGCCGACAGAGTCGACTCCGTGATGACCTTGCCTGTCCAGGCTGCACAGCGAGTCCCTGCCGTCGACGCCCGATCTCACACACCCTCGACGACTCCCCCCATGCGCCCGCTCCAGGGAAGCAGCCGCGTCAAGGGGTCCGTCACGCCCGGCGTGTTCACGGGCACTTCGGTGACGTCAGGGCGGCTGGCGTCAGCCCTCAGTAGCGCCAGAAGCGTCGTGCCCTACTCGGCCCAGGGCTCGAATCCGGTCTGAAGGACGGCTTCGAGGTACGCGCGCAGATGGGCTGCCTCGTCGGCGCCAAAGTTCTCCTCGAACTGGGCCTGCACCGCATTCCACAGTGGTAGCGCCGCCTTCAGTCGGGTGAGGCCGTCCGGCGTGATGGCGGTGATCCGTGCGCGGCGGTCGGCTGCCGATGACTCGACGGTTACCAGACCCTCGCGGGCAAGCGGCTTGAGGTTTGAGGCCATCGTCGTGCGGTCCATGGCGATCACGTCGGCGAGGCCGGTGATCGTCATTTCTCCGTGCACACTCAGCTTCTGCAGGATGCTGAGCTGCGTCGCACGAAGACCAACGGGGGCCAGGGCCTTGTCGTAGGTCGCACCGAGGTACCGGGCCGCCTTGCGCAGGGCCAGGTTGTTGCACGAGTCGCCGGGATTCGTCGGCGCAGTGGTCATTGTCTCCTCCAGAGCTTCACCCACCCATGATACGAGCAGGTACTCTCAAATGCGACAGTCACCCTGACGTCAACGGTCGACGACGGGCCGACGAGTCCACCCCGAACCACCCACTCTTGCCATTAGACAAATACGAGCATATGCTCATAACTGTGGCATGATGCTCCCTCCTGACCCCTCCAGCGAGCCTCGCACCCCTCCACCCGAAAGCCTTGTCATGGAAACCCCCATCGGATCTGCTCCCGTGCGTGAGCCGACACTCTCCGCAGCGGCCGAACTCTCCCCGAAGCTCCACCTCACCACCCGCCGCCCGCCTGGTGCGCCCGCCCGGTTTGGCGAGCTGCCGAAGCGAATCCTCCCCGAGGAGATGATCGAAGAACGGGCGGCCACGATGCCGAACCCGGCGACAAACACATACAACGCCGACGAGTGGCTCGTTCGGTACTGCCTGTGAGCCACATCAGCCCAAACGATGGAGGATTCCCATGCACGTACCCAAGCCCCTCATGGCAGTCTCGCTGGCAGTGCTCTCGATAGCTGTCACCCTGGGCTGCTTCGCCCAGGTCTTCTGACCGCCGGACAAGGCCTGAAGGCCGGCACCGGCGCCTCCCGCTCCTCAGGGTCTGCGGGCTCAATGAATGCAGGCTCGGCCCCTTCACAAGCATGGACCACCATCCGGCGAAGGCCGACGTCAAGGAGCTCGTCCAGGCCAGGCCGCCCAGGCCAGCGAGGAACCTTGCGGACGACGCCTGACGGTGCCGATCCGGGGAGCAGCGTCACACCAGAGTGGAGGTCGCGTCGCCCCGGATCCGGCCCCGCGTTCGGTCGCGAGGTCGGTGCGTGAGGGTGGCTACTTCTTGATCAGCGGTGCTTCCGCGTCTTGTGGTGCGAGCCCATTTCACTGTTCATCGCCATGACCATGCTGTGGATCTCGTGGACCGGCGCCGGCATGACCGCGGAGGGCCGCTTCATGCCCTCGTGCTCAAGCTCGTCAACACCATCCCGGGCAGCTGCCCTCAACGCACACGACGGCGGCTTTCCGTTCTGGCCCCGCCGGCCGGAGCCCCGTCACCGACGAGCGATGCGCCCTCCCCCTTCTCGGCGCAGCACCGGTGGCGCACCTCGTCCCGCAACGGGCGCGCGCCACCGCACCCCTTCGGTTCCGCGTCGCGGAGCTCGGGCGCGGCGCCGCAGCCACTGCCTCACGGAGGAACCGTGCTCACCACTTCCACCGGACTCGCTGACGGCGCCCTGGCCGTAGAGCCCGCCCCGCCCCTTCATGCTCCGCTCGGTGCAGGCTTGCACTGGCTCGACACCCCCACCAGACCCGCCCTCCTCTACGTGCCGCCCCGCCTGCCCCACTGGTGCGTGCCTCCTCTGCTGGTCGCCTTCCACGGAGCCACCGGCGTACCCGGCGACATGCTGACCCTGCTGCGCACGGAAGCCGCGCAGCGCAAGGTTCTGCTCCTGGCCCCCAGCTCCGAACAGGTCACCTGGGATGCCATCGCGGACGGCGCATTCGGCAAGGACGCGGCCAGCGTGCAGCACGCTATGGCCACCGTCTTCGACCACTTCGCAGTAGACCGCGACCGGATCGCCGTCGCCGGCTTCGCCGACGGCGCCTCCTACGCCCTGGGCCTCGGCCTGGCCAACGGGGACCTATTCACCCGCGTCCTTGCCTACTCCCCCGGCTGCATCCCGCCGGGCCGCCGCGACGGCCGCCCGACCATTTTCATCTCCCACGGCCGGCGCGACACGATTCTGCCCCTCACCAACACCAGCCACCGCATCGTCCCCACCCTGGAGAACGACGGCTTCCACGTCGACTACATCGAGCACGACCTCGGCCACCAGGCACCCGACAGCATCGTGACGACCTCAGCCGAACTCCTGGGCTGACGCAGGGCACTTATGAGAGCTGGCTGGGTGCCGGCTGTGGCCCCCGCCAGGGCCGCTGCCTGCACCCAGTGGATGAATACCGCCGCAACGATCAGCGCTGCCCCTCATGCATCCATCAATCCACCTTGCCTGGGGCTGGAACGGCACACTGTTCGACAACACCGCCGTCGTCGTGGCCTCGGCCAACGCCGCCTTCACCGAACTTGACGCTGGCCCGCTCACCACACCACCACACCGGTGAAGTGGAACCCGGCGGCCACCCGACGCGAAAAGCGGGCCCTCAGTATGCGCCAGCCCCGAAGAGACCGCACCAGCCAACACAGAGTCTCGGTAAACAAGCTGACGGAGACTCATGAACGATTGAGACGCCTCGGCACGCTAGCACGCGCCGCTCCTGATCAAGCGCCCTCTGCTGAACCCGAAGTGGTTCGCGCGGCCGATCGAGTGGGGTCGACTGGTACAACCACAGCCGTCCCCACGGTGAACTCGGTCACCAACCGAGGTCACCTGGCGGTGACAAATCTGAGGAGCAGCAGCGCGATGTCGTCCATCCGGGGGGGGCGGTCTGCCGCTGTAACGGCTTGGGTGGCCGCCGCAACGGTTCGCCCCTGATTGGCGAGCGGCTGTGCGGCCTTCCGGATGGATCGTGACTGCGTAGGGGGCTGGCGGCGCGCCAAGTGTGGTTGGGTGACGGTCACTGGGTCGGCGTCGTCCGGCTGGTCCGCTGCGTGCCGACTGTGAGTGGCAAGGCTCGAGGGCGTTGTGGACGCCCAGTTGCGAGCTCACAGTCTTGAGTGTGTGAGGGCTGCATACGTGTTCATGCGGTGAGGCCGTGCATCTTGCCCCGGCGTGTTGTGGTGCAGGCGGTGGGCCAGGGTGCGTGCCCGACCTCGACCCGGTAGAGGGCGCGTGGGCGCACATCAAGCGGAGCCTGGCCAACCTGGCCGCCCGCGCCCTCGGCAACCTGGAGACTCTGCTCCCATGTACTCGTAGCTTGCGGCTGTGACGAGGCCAGCCGGCCCCTGGTGGCGCCACGCCGGCCGGACGACAGGCTTGCTACCGGAAAAATAAGAGCATATGCTCGTATCTGCTCGCTGGAATCACCGGTAGCCGGTCCATATGTAAGCGGCCAGGGCCGGATCTCGGAAGTAGGCATGACATGACGAACGCGGAAAACAGCGACAACGGCCGCCAGGGACTCAGCTACTACCCATGGTGGCTGGACAACCTGGCCGACGACGTCACCCTGGAAGGCGCCGCCATGAACGGCACCGCCCGTGGCGCGGAGGCGGTCCGCGCCATCGTGGTCAAGGCCCGCGAACTGTACGAGTTCCAGGACTTCAGCTTCACCGGAGACTTCGGCGACAACGGCTTCCTCGAGATCTACGATGCTTCAGTCCTCGGCGAGCCCATGAAGGTTGTCGTCACGGTCACCCGCAACGCCGTCGGACAGGCCCAGGAACTCGCGGTGCTCCATCGGCCGCGCAACACGCTGCTGCTCTTCTCCCGCGAGATGAACAAGAAGTTCGCCGGCACCCCCCTCGCCGAGCACTTCCTCGCCGACGAGTCCTGAAACGACGATTCCGGGGGCAGGCCCTACTGCCCAGCCCAGGCGCCGCCTCTTGGGCCGTCCGGCTCCGTCGGCTGTGAGGCAACCGCGAACTCTGTCCGGTCAGCCAACCGTGGGATCTTTAAGCCTTGTTGGCGATGACCTGGTCGGGCCTGCAGCGCGGTCGGCCAAGGCCGGTGCGAGGAACACGGATCCATTCTATCCAGAGGCCGCGCGCAGACACTGTTGTGGCGTTGCCCTAGTGTCACCGGGATCGCGAGCGGGCGGCCTTTGCCGTCACAGGTGAGATGGGCCGAGGGCGTGATCGTCCGGTTCGTCCGGCCGGCGGATTCCCCTTTTTTGCCCGTGGCGGCGGAGTGTTGGTGAGCGTGGACGATGGTGGAGCCGATCTGCGCCAGCGAGTCGATGTCGCCGACGGTCTCGGCGTGGGCTTGGATTTGCTCCAGGGCTCGGGTGAACACGCCGTCCAGGGCGTAGCGGGGGCCGGTCAGGATCCGGCGCGGGGAGCTTGTGGGACAGTTCGATCACGTTGCCCCACGTGTCCCGGAAGAACGCCAGGCGGCGGCTGATGTCCTCGATCTCGAAAGGCTCGCCGATGAGGTCGACGCCGCGCTCGGCGAGTTTGGTGCGCACTGCGTCGACCTCATCGACATGAACGCACATGCGCTGGTAGCCGCCGTGCTGCAGGCTGACGCCCAGGTCGCCGGGCGGTGATCCCACGGAAGCCCTTGAGTTGGTTGAAGCAGCGCTCGATCATGTTGCGTCGATGGTATGTCTCCCGGTTGAATCCTGGTGGTCTGCCTCCGTGGCAGCCGCGTCTCATCCTGCGTCGTCGTTGGTCGATCTCCTCGGGGATGATGTGCGCACTGCGTGCGCGTGGTGATGGTCGCGCCTGGCGCCGCTGCCGGGAGCGTGCCTTGTTGTGTGACCTGTGGTGCCCCATCGTGGAGATGGGGCATTGAGCGGGTGTCGATCCCGGCGCAGCAGCGAGATCTTCGAAACCGAGCCATCGCCGGGCCGGCAGTGGGTCAGCATTCACCGGGCGGCCGGCCGTCTTCGTGCAAACGCGCGTGATGGCGTTACGCAGGCCACAGCGGGGCCGTGCCTGCATCTGGTCACGACTCTCATCTCTTTGAGCTCGTGCCGGTCCGTGCCGTGAGAGCGATGGTTCGACAGCTGCACGGTGACCATGCAGGGAATGTACTTGCCGTATGCAGAATACGAGCATATGCTCTTAAGTGTCTTCGGTGCCCCTGCCGCATGCCTGCGCGCGATTGCCCGCAATATCAGGGGCCTGTAGCGGAGATCTGGCCGCCCTGCTGACCTCCGCCCGCTCCCTCTGGACGACCCCCACGTCCCTCAACCAGAAGGCCCAGCCTTGGAAACCCCTATCCGATCAGCCCACGAATGCCAAGAAGCACCCGCAATAGCCGAACTCCTGCCCAGGCCGAAAGAGGCCCACCGCCCGCCAATACAGGTCTGGCTCCAGCCGATTCTGATCGCCCTGATCGTCGTATCGGCCTTCATCGGCTGCTACATCGGCCTGCAGCGTGACCCCCAGCCACATCAAGTCCCCATCGCTGTCACAGCGCCCCACCACCTGCCAGACAAGATGCGCCAGGCCCTTGGCGGCAGCGTCGAGGTGCACCTGGCCGCTGACGCCGAGGCCGCGCACGAGGCAGTGGAGCATGGCGACGCTGCCGCCGCGCTCAGCGCCGACAGCGCAGGGCGGCTGCGTCTCGAGATCGCCGGGGCGGATGGCCCATCCACCACTGCGGCGGTGAAGAACCTCGTCAGCGTCTACGCCAACGGCGCGGGCATGCATGTCACCACAAAGGACGTCGTCCCCCTGGCCCGCTTCGACGCCCGCGGCTTGGCCGGCTTCTACGTGGCCTTCGGTGTGACCCTGGCCGGTTTCGTCCTCGCCTCGAACGTACTCGGCCTGGCAAAGCTCCTGCACCTGCGTCACCGGTTTTGGCTGCTCGGCGGCGCTTCGACGGCCATCGGCACCCTCGCAGCGATCATCGCCGGTCCCCTTCTGGGTGCTGTCCCGGCTCCCGTCATATTCTTGGCCCTCACCCTCACCTTGCTGGCAGCCGCAGCCGCCTTCACCACCAAACTGCTTGGCGCCTACCTCGGCCCAGTCGGCCTCCCCATCGCCACCCTCGTGCTGCTCACCGTCGGCAACGCCACCAGTGGCGCAGTCATAGGGGCTGATCTGCTGCCCAGCGCCGCCCGAGCCGTCTCGGCACTGCTACCGCCTGGCGCAGCCGTCCGCGCAATCCGCAGCCTGAGCTACTTCGGGGGCGCGCACGCGACGGGACCCATCGTCACGCTCGCGCTCTGGGCCGTCATCGCTGCACTCCTTGTCGCCCTGCGCCCCCGCCTCATGCGGCGTGCCGCAGTCGATGGTTGACGTGTGGTCTGTGTGTGGCCCCATGTCCGCAGCGCCTCGGCCTGCGGGCCGGGACGGTAACCCGGTTCGTGCCGGTGGAGGCGTTCCAGCAGTCGGCAGGCGTCGTCGCCGGCGGCGAGGATCCTGGTCTTGGGCCGGGTGGGGTTCTTGCCCAGACGGACCAGACGGCCGTAGCGGCGCCCCCAGTCCTCGTCGACCAGGCCGGTCAACAGGTGTGCAGCAGTGCGGGCCACTTCTTCCAGCGCGGCCCGGACGGCCTCGGTGACCAGTTTCAGCCGGGTCAGGTCGCGCACGGCAGCCAGGACGTGGGTGGCGTGGGTGCGCTGCGTGGTGCGCTCGCGCACGAGTCCGGCCTCCTTCAGGCGCGCGAGCGCCAGGTCGAGAAGACGGTCGGCGCGGCAGTCCTGGGCGAGGCGCTCACGGAAGTCGGACAGCACGCCGTGGTGAAACCCTGGATCGTCCAGCTCCATGGCCAGGGCGTGTGAAGTAGGCCGCCGACGAGGTGCCCCTGGCTGGGGTCCTTTTCCGACGGCCCCTTCCCGAACCGGGCGTGCGGTTGGGTAGGGCGGCATGGAGAAACGGGCCGGGAGTGATCCCGAAACCGCGCTCCATGCCGACCTCACCACGACATAGCCCTGGTCGACCACGACGGATACCAGCTGGCCAAGCTGCGGATCAGCGACGACAGTGCCGGCTTCCACGCGCTGCTGGAACTGCTGGCCCGGCACGGTGACAGCGCCGAGAGCCTGACCCCGGTCGCCATCGAGACTCCGCGCGGGCTGCTGGTCGCCTGCTTGCGAGCCACCGGCCGAAAGATCTACGCGATCAACCCGCTGGCAGCAGCCCGGTACCGCGATCGTGGCAGCGCTGCCCGAGCCAAGTCCGATGCCGCCGACGCGCGGATGCTGGCCCTCGTCGACGACGGCCACCTGCAAGGGCTCCATCAACATCTACCCGACCGACGACGCCGGCACCTGGAACGTGGCCGCCGAGGCCGTCGCCTTCAACGGCCAGGACCAGCAGAACCCTGACATGAGCAAGGTCGGCTACAAGGACCAGAGCGGCCTGGGCACCACCCTGGTGCAGCGCTACTCGAAGCTGACGACCACCGTGAGCTCGACGTCCGTCTACAAGGGCAAGACGTTCACGGCGTCCGCCAAGCTCTCCCGCGCCGACTGGGACGACAACCTGTACCACGGCTACACCAACCAGCCGGTCAAGCTCCAGTTCCGCAAGGCCGGCACCACCACATACACCACGATCAAGACTGTGTACACCGACTCGTACGGCAACCTGAAGACCACCGCGACCGCGAACTACAGCGGCTACTGGCGCTACAGCTTCGCCGGCACCACCACGACCCCGGCGGTCAGCGCCACGGGTGTCTACGTCGGCGTGAAGTGAGTTAAGACTCCAGCGGCCGCGGGTCCAGGCACAGGTCGTGGGCAGCCCTTGTCAAGACCATGTGTGTCGGCTGACACCAGTGGCTGACACCAACAAGCACGAACAGCAGCGGTCGGTGCCGGGCCTCAGTGGACGATCAACCGAGGCGCAGGGACCGTTGGCCGACGTTGACAAGCCCCTGTGATCGACCTGATAAGGATGAGCACAGACCTCAAAGCCTTGACCTCGTATGGGCGCCGTCCTCACTGTTGGCCGGCGCCCATCGCCTTGACTCGGCCATCGAGGCGCCGCCGACCTGGATCTTGACTCAACGAGTCGAGCAGCAACTCGATCATGGGGGCACATCATCACCTTCGGCGGACGCGGCACGGTTCACAGAGGCTTCGGCGAGGTGAATGTCGTTCGGTCAGGCCGTGTCGCGGGTGTGGCGGTCTTCTTCTGCTGTACGGGTGGTTTCCGTACGCCATCCGGCGGGTGATCAGGCGCTGCTCGGACCGGTCTCGCACTCGGGCGCCGACAGTGGGCGCCGCGGCAGACGCCGCTACGGGTTGCGCGGACCGGTGGGGAAAGCCGGGAGGGACGGGTCAAGGACGCGAGCCCGAAGGCCAGGCGGCGACAGCCCGCCCGAGCACGGTGCCGCCCGTCCGGCCCCGGAGGAGTGTCATGTTCCGCGCCCGTCCGATCCGGTCGCTGCTGGCCGCTGCCTTCGTGCTGGTGGGCTTGGCAGCAGCTTCGGCGACCGCCCAGGCGGATGGATCGCCTGTCGGCCACCGCACACAGACGGTCCAAGCCCCCGATTCGGCCGCCGGCAATCCCAAACCGCGGGCCTCCGTGCGTGTTTGTCAGCCGACATTCAATTTCAACCACGGGGCCTGTCTGGCCATGCTCAACCCCAACTTCAGGCCTCTCTCCTCCCTTCCACCAGGCCAGATGCCACCAGGCCTCAGCCCGTTCGACATCCGCAGTGCCTACAAGCTGTCCGGCAGCCACGGCAGAGGCCGCACAGTGGCCATCGACGTCGCCTTCCACAACCCCAACCTGGAGAGCGACCTGGCCGTCTACCGCCGCCAGTTCCACCTCCCGCCGTGCACCAAGGCCAACGGTTGCCTTCGCGTGATCAACCAGAACGGCGGCACCACCCCGCCGTCCGCCACCGACCCCACCTGGGCATTCGAGTCGTCCATCGACGTGGACGCGGTGAGCGCCGCCTGCCCGGACTGCCGCATCCTGGTCGTCGAGACCGACGACAACTTCTTCACCAACCTGTTCGCCGGGGTCGACCAGGCCGTCGCTCAGGGCGCGAAGTTCATCTCCAACAGCTGGGTCCTGCCGGAGGCCTCGTTCGAGGGCGACTTCGATTTCCACTTCAACCACCCCGGGGTGGCCTTCACCTTCGGATCGGGTGACCACGCAGGCGTAACGCAGTATCCGCCCGCATCCCCCTATGTCACCGCCGTGGGCGGGACCACGCTGGCCCGTGCGCACAACCGTCGCGGCTGGACGGAAAGCGCCTGGAGCGACACTGGATGCGGCTGTTCCCTCTTCGAACCCAAGCCGGCCTTCCAGCACGACACCATCTGCACCAACCGCACCATCGCCGACGTCTCCGCCGTCGCCGACGACTTCGCGGTGTACGACACGACCCCCTTCAATGGCTCCACCGGCTGGTTCGTCGCCAACGGCACCAGCATCTCCGCTCCGCTGATCGCCGGGATGTATGCCCTGGCCGGCAACCCCGCCCCCGGCACCTTCCCCAACTCCTACCCCTACGCCCACCGGCAGGACTTCTTCGACATCACCACCGGCGCTGCTGACGGCTTCGCTGCGATGCCGGGATACGACGCACCCACCGGCATCGGCACCCCCAACGGTGTCCGCGGACTGCGCGCCTCCTCGGGCGAGTGGCACGGCGCCGCCTGATCGAGACACCGGGACAGGAGAGACGTCAACGGTCACGGCGCGGGTGTAGCGACCAGACGCTGACCGAGCACGGCATCGACGTGGCAGCTCTGGCGATGCGATGCAATGTCGGGCGCGCCGAGAACACCGATGAGTGGCGTGGCTGGTGACTGCGGCAGTACAGCACCGAAGTACAGCAACCACAGCGACCGACCGCGTCCAGCAAAGCCCGCAGAAGACCGTGAAGCGACCTGTATGACCACCGCTGACCGATCTATGTAGAGCTACGGATCAGAAGGTTGCAGGTTCGAATCCTGCCGAGTGCACACAGGTTAAGAGCCCTGGGAGATCGTCCCAGGGCCCTTTTCGTTGTACTCCGTGCTGAAGATCAGCACCTGAGCGTCCTGCCAGAGGGCGCGTGTTCAGTTCTCGCGGATACGGCGGGCCTTGGCCACGAGTTCCCGTGGTAGCCCCGGTCCCGCGCATGCGTAGTCGATCAGCAGCTTCCGGTAGGAGATGTTCGCGAGCTCCGGCGCCAGGACGATCAGGGCCCGCAGGTCGT
>NZ_JBHVST010000035.1:0-96424 GCF_042885015.1 Streptomyces sp. NPDC058086
GCGTGGAACGCTCGGTCGTGCCAGAGCAGCGGCCGTCCGCCGTTCACCTCCACCGCCATCACCCGTCCGACGACGGCGTGGTGATCTCCGTACGGTCGTACGTCCTCGACCAGGCACACCGACCACGCGAGCGCGTCGACGAGCACCGGCAGGCCGAGCACCCGGCGCACCGGGCTGCCGTCGAACCGCCTGGCGGGCGGCACGGAGGAGTCGGCGAAGAGTTCGGCGACCGATCTCTGATGATCCGTCAACACGTTTACGGCGAAGGCACCTTGCTCCCGCAGGGCGGTCAGTGTGCGGGAACTGCCGCGCAGACACGCGAGGACCAGTGGCGGCCGCGCCGACAGGGAGGTCAGCGCGGAGACCGTCATCCCGGTCGGGCCCGCCCCGTCCAGCGCGGTGACGACCGTGACGCCGGCCGTCAGCTTGGCGTAGAGACCGAGACAGCGGACCGTGTCGGGACCGGGCTCGTCCCGCAGGGTGTCCCAGCCCGCGGCGGACGGGCCGTCGGGACGGGGCTGGCGGGGGACGAGGGTGAGGTCAGCCATGCGCGGGGGCGACGCTGTCGGCGAGTTGGGCCGGGGTGGGCGTGACCCTGCCGAGCAGCCCGCGCAGGATGCGCTCGATGTTGCTGCGCAGTGTCGAGTCGGCGACCGGGTCGAGGAGTTCCGCCAGCGTGGGGATACCCAGGTCGAAGACGGCGTCGAAGGTCACCGCCGTACCGTCCTCGCCGGACGCGCACCGCCAGGTGCCCTCGAACAGCTCGAAGTCGCCTGTGATCTGGGTGAAACCGATGGTCCGCGTCTTCGGGAAGAACGCGTCCCGTTCCGACCAGCGCATCAGACCGTTCCTGAAGCGCACGGTCCAGTCCGACACCACCGTGCCGTCGTCATGGGGCGGATGGACCACGACCTCGCGGACGGTCTCGGTGACTTCGGGATACCGGCGGAAATCACGGATCCGCTGGTAGGCGGTCTCGGGGTCGACGTCGTGGGCGGTCAGCCGTACGGTCACGTGACGCATGGGAGGTGGTGCCTTTCCACGGTAGGGACGGGTCGGCGGTAGCGGACGGGTCAGCCGATGTGGGTCGCGACGACGCGCAGCGCCTCGGTCAGGGCGCTGAGGAACAGCCGTACCTCCTCCTCGCCGACGATCGCGGGCGGTGTCAGCCGCAGCACCCGGGTGGCGTTGAGGGAGTGGTTCACCAGGACGCCGCGCCCGACCAGTTCGAGGATCAGTTCACCCACGGCCTGTTCCTCGGTGAACTCCAGGCCGATCAGCAGACCCCGGCCGCGGACCTCGCGCACCAGGCCGCCGGTGTACGGGGCACAGGCGGCCCGGACGCCCGCGAGCAGTCGCTCGCCCAGGGCCTTGGCACGCGGGACGACGTCCTCCCGGTCCAGGGCCTCGACCGCGGCGAGCGCGGCGGCGCAGGCGATCGGGGAGGCCGCGAAGGTGGAGGTGTGCAGATAGGGGTCGCGGGAGAACGGCCCGTAGGCCGCCGCGGTCGCGACCATCGCCGCGACGGGCACGACACCGCCGCTGAGTCCCTTGCCGACGAGCAGTACGTCGGGCTGTGGGGGCAGGCCACCCTCGGCGTCCATGCCCCACCACGAGCCCAGCCGGCCCAGGCCCGTCTGGATCTCGTCGATGATCAGGAAGGCCCCGTACGTCCGGCACAGCCGGCTCACCTCCGCCAGATGGCCCGGCGGTGGAATGCGTACGCCGCCCTCGCCCTGCACCGGCTCGACGATCACGCAGGCCCGGCGGCCGAGTTCGGCGAGCGTGGCTTCCAGCGCGGCCGTGTCCCCGTACGGGATCGCCGTGCTGTCCGGCAGCAGCGGCTGGAACGGCTGCTGGTACTTCGGGTTGGCGGTGGCGGTCAGCGCGCCCAGGGTCTTGCCGTGGTAGCCGCCGACGGTGGAGACAAGGGCGGTGTGGCCGTGCGCCCGGGCCAGTTTCAGACCGGCCTCGGTGGCCTCCGCGCCGGAGTTCACGAAGTGGACGTGGTCGAGGCCCGGTGGGGTCCGTGCGGCCAGTGCCTCGGCGGCGAGGGCCGCGACGGGCTCCAGGAAGACCCGCCCGGCCAGTGGATGGGTGTCCACCTGGCGGTGCACGGCCGCGGTCACGTGGGGGTGCCGGTGCCCGAGGATGAAGACCCCGTACCCGCCGAAGTCGAGGTAGCGGCGGCCGTCCTCGGTGAACACCCACGCGCCGTCGGACGCCGTCTCCAGCATGCCGCCGAGCACCGTGCCGAGGACCGAGCGGCCGGAGGAGAGATGCTCGCGGTAGAGCCGGGCGATGTGCGCGCGGTCCGTGGCGGGGTCGGCGGCCGGTGCCACGGATCCGGCGGCGGGCGCCACGACGGGGGCGGGGGCCGCCGTCATGACGCCAGTTCCTGCGTGTGGGTGGCCTGCGAGGGCTGGGACCTCGCCGCCGTGTCCTGGGCGGGCCCCGGACGCAGGCGGGTGCGCATGCCGCCGCGCCCGGTGGACCAGGCGGCCAGGTTGCGGACCAGCGCCCGCCGGAGGTCGTCCTTCGACAGGGCCGTGCCGCAGTGCGGCGACCCGAGGGACGATTCGAAGGGGAGGGCCCGCTGGAAGACGAGCAGCAGTTCCGCGTACGTCTGGAAGCGGCGGCGCAGCGACTCCGGGAACGTGGGGCCCTCGATCAGCGGCAGGAGCAGCCGGTGCACCGACTCCAGCGGAATGAGCCGGGGCGGATGCGGACGCGGTCCCCACTGGTCGGCGAACTCCAGGCAGGTGTCCACCACTTCACGCTGGAGCAGCGCCTCGGTGCCGGCCGTCAGCCAGTACTCGCCGCCCGTGACACCGGCCCTCACCAGGTCACCCACCGCGCGCGCGACGATGTCCTGGGGCACCATGTCGATGCGCGCGTCCGGTGCTCCCGGCAGCACCGGCACTTGCCCCTTCACGATGGCGCCCAGTGCCCGCGTCAGCCCCTGCATCCCGGCGATCCGGCCGGTGACGGAGTCACCCATCACCACCGACGGGCGCATGATCACGCCCGGCACCGGGGCGTCGCGCACGACCTGTTCGGCCGCCGTCTTGGAGGCGAGGTACGCGGCGGCACCCGGGAAGCGCTCCTGCTCCTCCGGCGCCAGCGGGTTGGCGACGAAGGCGGTGCTCATGTGGAAGAACGGGGCCTCGGCGCGGGCGGCGAGGTCGAGCATCGCGATCGTGCCGTCGAGGTTGGCCCGCCGGATCTGGTCCGGCTCCGCCTTCCAGTTGGTGGCGGCGGCGGAGTGCACCACCAGGTCCACGTCGGCGATGAGCTGGGTGAAGTCCGCCTGGGCCAGGCCGAGTCCGGGTGCCAGCAGGTCGGCGCGGACCTCACGGACCCGGTGGTCGTTCACCGGCGTGCGATGGCGCAGGCAGACGATTCCGAAGTCCGGCGACAGCTCCTCGATCAGGGCTCTGCCGAGTACCCCGGCGCCACCGGTGAGCAGAATTGTGGGGCGTTTCGCGGGCGGTTGCGGACTGGTCGGAGCGCTGGGCCGGGGCCGGGACAGAGGCATGGCGGTGATCCCCTCGGTCGAGTGAGCGTAGGTCCTGCCGGACGGACGGGCGGGTGTCCGGGCGGGTGGGTGTTCGGGTGCTGGGGTTTTGCGCGCGCCGGGCGCCTATGAGCTCGGTTCTTGTTGTTCGGCGGCGACTGCGGGCTGTTCGTGGCTGATCGCGCCGTTCTCCGCGCCCCTGTGGGGAGCTCCTGGCGGGGCCGGGATCAGGCGATGGTCAGCGGCTCGTCGGCGAGGTACGCGGACAGCGGGCCGGTCATCCGCGAGCGCGACGGCGGGTGCAGGGCGAGGCCGTTGGAGCAGGCGGCGAGGTATCCGACCTCGTCCGAGGTCATGAAGTTGAGCCCGCCGAGCAGTTCGACGGACCGGGGCACGATCCGGGCGAGGGCGTCCTGCACGGTGTAGCGCGCGTAGAGCGAGTCGGCGAGCGCGGACTCGTCGGGCGTGCCCTCGTCCACCCGGCGGGCGAGGCCCTCGACCGTCGCCGTCGCGCCCTCGATCTCCACCAGCAGCCGGACCCGTTCGGCGTCGGGCACCCGGTCGTTGAGCAGCACCCGCTCGACGAGGGCGCTCGCGGCGCCGAGGTAGCTGCCGGTCATCAGCAGCTCGAACCAGACCAGGCCGGCGGTCTGCACCTCGTCGAGACGGGCCCCGGCCGGCGAGGCCGTGCGCACCAGGAGTTCCTTCGGGACCAGTACGTTGTCCAACGTCACCTGGTCGCTCTCGGCGCCCGCCAGGAAGGTGCTCGACCAGAAGCCGCTGACGCTCAGCCCCTCGCTCTCGGCGGGAACCAGCGCCACGGCCAGCTCCTCTCCTTCGCCCTCCTCGCACGGCACCATCACGCTGGCGGTGAGCAGATCCATGGAACGGGCGAGGCTGCACGGGCGCTTCACGCCGGTGATGCGCACCCCTTCGGGCATCACGGTGGCGGACATGGAGGGCGACAGGATGCCGGTGCCGCTGCGTCCTTCGGCGAAGCCGGACGCCATCAGCCGGTTCTCGGACGCGACGCCCTGCACGAGCATCCACTCCAGCCCCTCGCCGGAGTCGCTCAGCCCGACCAGCGTGGCCATCGAGAAGTGGTGCATCGTCGTCGCCACCGCGAGCGAGGGCGAACGGCTGCCCAGCGCGCGCTGCACCCGCAGGGTCTCCAACGCGGTGGCACCCCGGCCCTGGAAGGCGGTCGGGGCCAGCAGACCCGGCCCGCCCGCCTCCCTGAACAACCCGATGCCGGGGCTCTTGGGCCCCTCCAGTGTCATCAGCGGTACGGCCCTCAGACTCTCGTCGAGGCCGGGCAGCAGTTTGGCGAGGGCCGCGCGCTCACGCTCCAGGAATCTCATGTCGTCCCCTGCTCCTTGATCCTCAGGTGTCGCCGGCAGCGTCGTTTCTGTTTACGCGCGAACCGGCGGAACCCCTCGGGGCAAAAAGGATGTTGGGGCGTTCCAGGGTCAGTGGTTCGGCTGCCGGGCCGGGTCCCGTACCACGACGAGGCGGGTGGGTCTGGCCTGGGTCAGTTCCACCCAGCGGGCGAGTTCCTGCTCGTGCGAACCGCTGCGCGTCGCCCGCGCCACGACGGTCGCCGCCGCGTCGTCGGGGTGGCCGTCGCGGGTCAGGAGACTGAGCGGCCAGGCGGGTTCGGAGGGCTCCAGACCGTCGAACGGGTGCCAGTCCCAAGGCGCGTCGAACCGCCAGGCGCGCCCCGCGGCGTCCGCGACCTCGTCACCCGCCACGAGGCAGGCGTACGGGCGCAGCAGCAGGTCGAGGGCGATCGGGATCCCGTCGTCGGGGGCGATCCCGTAGCCCTGCCACTCCAGGTCGGGATCGTGCGACTGTCCCGCGCGCAGCACCATCACCTGCGTTCCGGGACGGGGGAGACGTCCTGTCTCCAGCGGTGGATCCATCCGTTCGACGCTCATCACATGCACCACCGTGGGAGGGATGCCGACCTTGCACACCGCGCCGACCTTGAGGTGCCGGGGCGGCGGCTCGGTGCGGAACAGCTCCAAGTCCCAGTCGTACGAGGCCGGATCGCCTGCCAGGGCCACCTGGCCGTTCCACTCGATCCAGTCGCACTCCGGGTCCACCTCCCACCACGGCCACTCGACGACCACTTCCCGTCGGGTGAGACGGGTGACCCGTGCGTCGGTGTACGGGCACGAGACCAACAGGACATCCCCCACACGGTGATCCGCTCCCACAGCCCGCCTCCCGCTTCCCCGGTCGCCACCGCCCGCACGGTACAAGCTCAAGGTCATCGCCGGTCCACCGGGATCCGTGATCCTCGTCGAACTGTCCGTTCACCAGGGAGGCTTGCACGATGGCCGGCCTTGTTCAGGGGGCAGTCGTCGACATCGGGCGCGGCGGTGGGAGCGCTCTGGGCCGGGAGCGGGGCGGGTGTGCGGGTTCCTCAGGAACGGGGGGACTTGAAACCGACCGCGCCGTACAGCGGGACGGGCGCGTCGTCGATCTCGTCCTCGTCCAGCGCGAGCTCGGGATGCCACTTCGACACCGACACCACCCCGGGGTCGGCGAGGTCGAGTCCCCGGAAGAAGCGGCCGACCTCGGTGTGCGAGCGGGCCACGAGGGTCACGCCGCCCGCCGCGTACGCCGCGATACCGGTCGCGACCGTCACGGGGTCGTAGTCGCCGGTCAACGCGGACAGGACCAGACAACTGCCCGGCGCCAGCGCGTCGACCAGGGTGTCCACCAGGTCGTACGCGCCGTCCTCCTCGGCGATGAAGTGCATCAGAGCGATCAGCGACAGCGCGACGGGCCGGTCGAAGTCGAGGACCTGGGCGGCCTGTTCGAGTATCTTCCCCGGTTCCCGGGCATCGGCCTGGATGTACTCCGTCACACCCTCGGGGGTACCGCGCAGCAGGGCCTCGGCGTGGGCGAGGACGATCGGGTCGTTGTCGACGTAGACGACCCGCGCGTCCGGGACGGCGGCCTGGGCGATCTGGTGGAGATTCGGCTCCGTGGGGATGCCGGTGCCGATGTCGAGGAACTGGCGGATGCCGGTCTCCCGGACCAGCCAGCGGGTGGCGCGCTGCATGAACCAGCGGTTGCCGCGGGCCGAGCGGGGAGCGCTCGGGTCCGTGGAAATGATCCGCCGCCCGAGCTCCTCGTCGACCGGGTAGTTGTCCTTGCCGCCGAGAAACCAGTCGTACATCCGTGCCGGGTGCGGCCTGCTGGTGTCGATCCGCTGGGCGGAAGGCCCGGTCGCGGTCATGCGGCACTCCTCTGCTCACGGTCGTGTTGATGTTCGAGCAGTCTGCCACGGGAGTTGGACCGGGCGAGGGCATTCTCCGAGGCCCCGACCCACGGGTCCACCCGCCGCCGCAGGGGTCACCTGGCGAGACGGTCCTTACGTCAGGACATGCGTGCGCCTAGCATCGGTTCCCGCATGAACACGATGACGCTCTGGCACATATCCATCTGGGAGTTCGCCGCGCTCGCCGCCGCGGCCCTGCTCGTCGGCTTCTCGAAGACCGCCGTGAGCGGCGCCAACACGGTCAGCCTGGCGATCTTCGCCGCCGTGCTGCCCGCCCGCGCCTCGACCGGCGTACTCCTGCCGCTCCTCATCGTCGGGGACGTGCTCGCCGTGCTCACCTACCGGCGGCACGCCCACTGGCCCACGCTGTGGCGGCTGTTCCCGGCGGTCGCCGCGGGCGTCGTGTTCGGCACGCTGTTCCTGGTGTGGGCCGACGACGGGATGGTACGGACCTCGATCGGCGCGATCCTGCTGCTGATGGCGGCGGTGACGATGTGGCGCCGCCGGGCCGCCGCCCAGGCCGAGGAACCCGACCCGGTCTCGACCCGGGCCGGCCGGGTCAAGGCCCGCTCGTACGGCGTCCTCGGCGGCTTCACCACGATGGTCGCCAACGCGGGCGGCCCGGTGATGTCGATGTACCTCCTGTCGGCCGGCTTCCGCAAACTCGGCTTCCTGGGCACCTCGGCCTTCTTCTTCCTGATCGTGAACGTCTCCAAGGTGCCCTTCAGCGTGGGCCTCGGGCTCATCGACTGGCATTCGCTGCTCCTGGACGCGGCACTCGCGATCTTCGTCGTGCCGGGGGCGTGCCTCGGTAAATGGGCCGTGCACCGCATCAACCAGATCCTGTTCGAGCGGCTGGTCATCGCGGCGACGGTGGTGGGCGGGGTGCAGCTCCTGCTGCGCTGACCACCTCGTAGGCTCGACGCCATGGCCCCCCATGTTTTGGTCCTCGGCGGCACCACCGAGGCACGCCGACTCGCCGCCGAACTGGCGGCGCGCCCCGGTGTCCGAGTGACGACGTCCCTGGCGGGGCGCGTCTCCCGGCCGGGGACGCTCGACGGGGACGTCCGCGTCGGGGGCTTCGGAGGGGCGGACGGGCTGGCGCGGTGGCTGCGCGAGCACCGCGTGGACGCGGTGGTCGACGCCACCCACCCCTTCGCCGCCGGCATCACGGCGAACGCGGCGCGTGCCGCCGCGGCCACGGGAATCCCGGCCGTGGTGCTGCGCCGCCCCGGCTGGACCCCCGGCCCCGGCGACCGCTGGCACTGGGCCGGCTCCCTCCCCGAAGCCGCCGCACTCCTCCCGTCCCTGGGCCGCCGTGTCTTCCTCACCACGGGCCGCCTGGGACTGGCGGCCTTCGCCCACCTCTGCGAGCTCCACTTCCTCGTCCGTACGGTGGAGCCCCCCGAGCCGCCGATGCCCCAGGACATGGAAGTGCTGCTCACCCGGGGACCCTTCACACCGGACGACGAGAAGACCCTGCTGCGCGCACACCGCGTCGACGTGCTGGTGACCAAGGACAGCGGAGGTGAGGCGACAGCCGCCAAACTGACCGCCGCACGCGACCTCGCCCTCCCCGTGGTCGTCGTACGCCGCCCCCCGCTCCCTGCGGACGTGACCGCCGTGCCGGACGTGCCGTCGGCCCTGGCCCGGCTGGATCTCGGCCCTCGATGACGGAGGGGCCGGTCAGCTCGCCCCGCTGGACTCCAGTTCCCGGGTTCGGGTGGGGCGCACCGCTCGGCCGATCCCGCTACCCGCGCGGATGTCTGCGCAGCAGATACGTGTCCATGATCCAGCCCTTGCGCTCCCGAGCCTCGGCCCGCAGCCGCTCGATGCGCGGGGCCGTCTCGGCTATCGGACCGGAGGCCAGGATCTCGTCGGGTGTACCGATGTAGGCGCCCCAGTAGATGTCGATGTCCTCGTCGGCGTACTGCCGGAAGGTCTGATGGGCGTCGAGCATCACGACCACGTCGTCGACACCCTCGGGGAAGCCCTCCGCGAGCCGCCGCCCCGTGGTGATCTGGACGGGACGGGCCACCCGGTTCAGCCCGGTGCGATGACGGGCGACCAGCGCGGAGACGCTGCTGATGCCGGGCACGACCTCGTACGTGAACGCCACCGCGCCCCGCTCCAGGATCTCCTCCAGGATCCCGAGCGTGCTGTCGTACAGCGCGGGATCCCCCCACACCAGGAACGCGCCGCTCTCGCCCTCGCCCAGCTGCTCCGCGATCAGCCGCTGGTAGATGTCGGCGCGGGCACTGCGCCAGTCCCCGACGGCGGGGGAGTAGGCGGAGCCCCCGGCGGCCCGGTCACGGTCCGGGTCGCGCGCCTCGACCAGGCGGTAGGACCCCTCCGGTATGTGTGCGTCGAGGATGTCACGGCGCAGCTGGACGAGGTCCGACTTCACCTCGCCCTTGTCCAGGATGAAGAACACGTCCGTGCTCCTCAGCGCCTTGACCGCCTGCAAGGTGAGCTGGTCGGGGTCGCCCGCGCCGATGCCGATGACATGAATCTTTCGCACACCCCGAGTCTGCCGCACGCCACTGACAGCGGACGCACCGCACCCGGGTGACGCCGCACGCACCGCGCGCCTGTCGGCGCCACCGCACCCGTCAGTCCCGGCGCCCCCGCAGCCGGGGCGCCCACGCCACCGCGCTGATCGCGGCACCCTCACGCTCCACGACCGCCGCCAGCTCCCGTGCCCAGGAGGCCAGTTCGGCGAGGTCCAGCTCATGCGGACGGTCCCGGCCGTCCGCCCCCGCCGCCCACTCCTCGACCGCCCCGGCCCCACGCCGCAGCAGCCGGGCACCGCCCGTCGTGTTCCCACGGGCCGCGTGCGTGAGCCCCACCGCGAGCTGTGCCAGCCCCCGCCAGAGCGCGCGCTCACCCTCAGGGCCCGACTTCCAGGCGTCCTCGAAGACCTCGTGCGCGTGGAACGGCTTCCCCGCGTCCAGCAGTGCCTGCGCCTCGGCGACCGTCTCCTCGGGGCCGCGGACGACTCCCTCCGGCTGCCGCTCCACGCCGTCGGCGCCGTACGGCAGCGGCCGTCCCAGTCCGTCCCGCGGCCGGGCGTTGCGCGCCCGCCCCGTCGTGTCCCGATCCCGCCCGTCGCCCCGCCGACCTCCGGATGTTGCGTTCATGCCCCGATTGTCGCGCGCCCCGCGCCCCCTTCGGAGCAGCCCCCGACGTGGGGTAAAGTTCTGTTCGCACGATCACGCGGAACACCGCGGGTGAACGCACCGGGACGTGGCGCAGCTTGGTAGCGCACTTGACTGGGGGTCAAGGGGTCGCAGGTTCAAATCCTGTCGTCCCGACTTTTGAAGTCGCGGGTAAGAGGCTGTATCGGACATTTCGATACAGCCTCTTCCTCGTTTCCGGGGCCGGCCGGGGCTCAGCGGTAGTACGAGGCGACGGCCGGCTGACCGGTGTAGTTCGGGCCGGCGTGCGGGTCGGCGCCGAGGTAGGCGAAGGGCAGGGTGACGGGGCGGCCGCCCCGCAGGCTGAGGCGGTGGTGGCGGGCCGAGTACTGGAAGCCGGCGGCCCGCAGTGCCGCCAGGACCGGGCGGGACGCGTCGCTGCCGTCCGGGCGCCGCAGCGTCGAGGGATCGAGATGGGCGACCAGCAGACCCGTGCCGGTGAGCCAGGAGGCGGCCCGCTCCAGCAGGGCGAGCCGGTCGCCGATGTAGTGCAGTCCGTGGACGCAGGTGATGAGGTCGTAGCGGCGGCCCGGTGACCACCGGCCGAGATCCGCGGTGACGAGTTCGAGGCCGTCGGGCAGCGCCGTCCGCAGCAGCGGGCCGACCAGGTCCACGCCCGTGATGACGGCCTGGGGCAGTCGCCGCGCCGCCTCGCGGAGGGCGAGTCCCTCTCCGCTGCACAGGTCCAGCCAGGACGGGGCGGGTCCGTGGTCGTTCAGGAACTCGGCGGGGGAGAAGCCGAGTTCGCGGGCGTAGCTGTTGACGCCCGCCAGGACGCGTTCGCGGTTCATGGTGCTGTTGGCCACCACGGCATGGCCGGTCAGCTCGTCGTCCTTGACCAGCCCGGGTGGCCGTTGGGTTGTTGTCGGCGAAGTACCGTCGATCATCGCCCCATTGTGCGACAGGGCCGACGCGCCGCGGGGCCGCGCGGACGGACACACCGGCTTCGAACCGCGGGCCACCCTCGCGTACCGGCCTGTCGTGGCCGGACGTTTCGAGCGTCGTCGAAAGAAGTTCCGCCCCCGGGCGTCGACCCGGCAGGGTGGGCCCGGGTGTGACCGGGCGGGCCGCACGGCCCGGCCCGGGAACACGCCCGGACTCCACCAGGGGGAAGGACCACATGACCATGAGGATGAGGACCAAGGCGTTCGCCACGGCGGGCGTCGGCGCGCTGGCCACCGGACTGCTGCTGACCGGCGCGGCCGGGGCGCAGGCCGCGGCGGCTGGGCTGCCGTACGCCGTCACGCCGTATGTGAACGTCAACGTCCGCTCCGGACCCACGACCACCACCGACATCACCGGGCACGTCGCCGCCGGGCAGCCGCGCGGCGCCTCCTGCTGGACCCACGGCGAGACCATCCGCGACAACGGCTACGTCAACGACGTCTGGGTGCGACTGGCCGAGGGCTATGTGAGCGCCGTCTACCTCAAGGGCGACCAGTACGGCGGCCTCCCGGCCTCCGCCACCTGCTGACCGACCCACACGCGGTGCCCGACCCCGACCCGGGGTCGGGCACCGCGCCGCGTTCAGGAACCATCAGCCGGCCCCCGCACCGCCGGCCAGGTTCAGGATCCGCCGGGTCCGGGTGACGGGCCGCCACACCGCCGACCGCTCGAGGTGCCGAAGGATCTCCCACCGGGTAGAGATCGTGAGGGGCCTCGGGTATGGAGTCGCGGATCAGCATGATGGTGGGATGCCACAGGGCGCGGGCCCTGCGAGCGGAGGCGTCGGCGTGCCGGAGCACGGCGCCGCCGGTCTCCCGGTTCCCCGCCGCCGCGCCGAACCGGACGCTCGGTCGGTACCCCCACGGTGCCCCGCCGGAGCCGACCGACCCCGCACGGAGAGCGCGTCGATCCGGCCCGGCACGGGGAGCGCGTCGATCCGGCCCGGTCGATTTCGGCGGCTGCCGTGGCACGTGTCATGTCCCCGACCGTCCGCGTCCCCTGGGCCGCTGCTCCGGTCCCCGTCCGCCGCCCTCGTCGCGTGCCGACGGTATCCTGCGCCATACGACCCGGAGTGCCCCATGAACACACCCTCACTCGCGGTGCGCGACCGCATCCTGACCCTGCCGCCCACGGAACTTCCCGCCTACGTATACGACTTGGCGGCACTGCGCGCACACGCCGCGTCGGTGCGGGCCGCGCTGCCCGAGCGCGTCGAGCTGTACTACGCGACCCAGGCCAACCGGGAACCGGAGATCCTGACCGCGCTCGCCCCGTATGTCGACGGCTACAAGGTCTCCACCGACAGCGAACTGGCCCACGTCACCCGGGCGGCGCCGGACCACCCACTGGCCTTCGGCGGCCAGGACAAGACCCCGACGGAGCTCCTGGACGCGCTGGAGCAGGGCGTGACACGCTTCCTCGTGGAGAGCGAGTACGAGCTGTACATGCTGGCCGGGCTGGCCCAGCGGCACGCTCCGGACGGCCGGGTGGCGGTCCTGCCGCGCTTCAACCTCCCGGTGGCCGACCACCTGTTCGCCGACGGCGGCCGCAGGGCCTCCGGCCTCGACCCGGAACAGGCGGACACGATCGTCGGCCTGCTCACCGACGGCAGCTACCCGAACCTCGAACTGCGCGGCGTCTACGCCCACTTGGCCAACGGCCTGCACGCCCCCGAACACCTCGCGGTGGCCGAGAGCGTCGTCGCCTGGACCGGTGAACTCGCCGCGCGGCACGGATTGCGCCTCCCCGAGGTGAACGTCGGGGGCGGCATGGCGGTGGACTACGAGCACCCCGAACGCCGTTTCGACTGGCAGTCGTACGGCGAGGGACTCGCCCGACTCGTCGCCGCGCACCCGGAACTGACCCTGAGTATCGAGCCCGGTCGCGCGCTGACCGCGTACTGCGGCTGGTACGCGAGCGAGGTGCTGGACGTCGAGCACGGCGCACACGAGGACTTCGCCGTCGTCCGCGGTGGCGCGGTGAACCTGCGCACGTCGGCGTCCAGGAGGCCCGACCAGCCGTGGCCCGACCAGCCCTGGTCCGTACTCGAAGTGGACGGGTGGCCCTACTCCTGGCCGCGGCCCGTCGTGCGCCGTGAACGGGTCACGCTCACCGGCCAGTTGAGCACCTCCAGGGACGTCCTGGTCCGGGACGTCCGGGCGCCTGGGCTGCGGGCCGGCGACCGTGTGGTGTTCTCCCTCGCGGGCGCCTACACCTCGTCCGTGCCCCACCGGGCGTTCGCCAGGTTTCCCGAGCCCGGCTTTCACTTCGTGGACCCGGGCACCGACGGCGATCAGTCCCGATAACACCACGAGGAGCGGCATGACAGACGAACCGAACCGTTCGACGACGGCCGATGCCACGACCGACTTCACGCACGGCATCACCGACGCCGTCGTCGACAGCCTGCGGGGCACGGCCGATCCGCGTCTGCGTGAACTGCTCGGCGCGCTCACCCGTCATCTGCACGACTTCGTGCGCGAGACGGAGCCGACGATGGCGGAATGGGAACGCGCGATCGGATTCCTGACCGCGACCGGGCAGCAGTGCACCGACACCCGCCAGGAGTTCATCCTGCTGTCGGACGTGCTCGGCGTCTCGATGCTCGTGGAGACGCTGGACGGCCGCCGCGACCCGGGTGCCACCGAGTCGACGGTCCTCGGCCCGTTCCACCTGACCAGATCGCCGATCCGCGCACTCGGCGCGAACCTCGACCTGGTGGGCAGGGGCGAACCGTGCGTGGTCAGCGGCCGGGTACTGGGCAAGGGCGGCACCCCGCTGCCGGGCGCGGTCCTCGACGTGTGGCAGGCCGACTCCGAGGGCTACTACGACGTACAGCAGCCGGACGTCCAGCCGGCCGGCAACGGGCGGGGCCTGTTCACGGCCGACGCCGAGGGCCGCTTCTGGTTCCGCACCTGTGTACCGAGCCCGTACCCGATCCCCACCGACGGCCCGGTCGGTGAACTGCTGCGCGCCACGGCCCGGCACCCCTACCGCCCCGCCCACATCCACTTCATCGCCTCGGCCGAGGGCCACGCCCCGGTCACCACGCACATCTTCGTCGCGGGCAGCGACTACCTCGACTCCGACGCGGTGTTCGCGGTCAAGAAGAGCCTGGTCCAGGACTTCACGGAGACCGACGACCCGTCCCTGGCGGGGGAGTTCGGCGTCCCGAACCCCTTCCGCAACGCCCGCTTCGACCTCGTACTGGAACCGGAATGAGCACCATGACCGACATGAACACCCCGCTCGACTTCTCGTACGAGACCCAGCCGGCGCGGATCGTCTTCCGGCCCGGCGCCGCCGTCTCCGCCACCCCCGACGAGGCCGCCCGGCTCGGGCTGCGCAGGGTGCTGGTGGTCTGCGGCGGCAGGGGCGAGGACACGGCACGCGCGGTCGCGGACGCCCTGGGCGACGCCTGTGCGGGGCTGCACGCCGAGGCCCGGATGCACGTACCCGTCGAGGTCGCCGACCGGGCCGTCGAGGCGGCGCGCGCGGCCGGCGCCGACGGGTGTGTCGCGGTCGGCGGCGGTTCGGCGATCGGCCTCGGCAAGGCGATCGCGCTGCGCACCGGCCTGCCCCTGATCGCCGTGCCCTCCACCTACTCCGGCTCCGAGATGACCCCGGTCTGGGGACTCACCGAGCACGGCGCCAAGCGCACCGGACGCGACCCCGCCGTCCAGCCCCGCAGCGTCGTCTACGACCCCGAACTCACCCTCTCGCTCCCCGTCCCCCTCACCGTCACCAGCGGCGTCAACGCGCTCGCCCACGCCGTCGAGGCCCTCTACGCGCCCGACGCCTCGCCCCTCGTCTCGCTCATGGCCGAGGAGGGCGTACGGGCGATGACACAGGCCCTGCCGCTGGTGGCCGCCGCCCCCGGCGACCTCGACGCGCGCGGCCGGGCCCTGTACGGCGCCTGGCTCTGCGGCGCCTGTCTCGGCGCCACCACCATGGGCCTGCACCACAAGCTGTGCCACGTCCTCGGCGGCACCTTCGGCCTGCCGCACGCCGAGACGCACACGGTGGTCCTCCCGTACGCCCTCGCCTACAACGCGCCCGCCACGCCCCGGGCGATCACCGCGCTCTCCAGCGCCCTGGGCGGCACCGACGATGTCCCCCATGCCCTGCGGGCGCTGGCCGGGGACCTCGGCGCTCCCCGCAGCCTCGCCGAACTCGGCCTCAAGAAGACCGACCTGGCGGTGGCCGCCGAACAGGCCGTCGCACAGACGTATCCGAACCCGCGCGAGGTCACCGTGGACGGTGTGCTGGCGCTGCTGACGGCGGCGTACGAGGGCGGGGAGCCGAGCGTCGGCGAGTAGGCCGCGGTGCCGTGCGGACCCCTCCCCCTGGGGCATACCGTGCCCGCCGGGCTATCCTGACCGCCGAACCGGACACGGGGTGCCCCGCACGAGGGCTGAGATCACACCCGTCGAACCTGAACCAGTTAGGACTGGCGGAGGGATGTCTCATGTCGTTGCCGTATGCCCGTAACGCTCGCGGCGAGGTGGCCGTCGGAGGCCCGCAGGGCGTTTTCGACGGGCGGATGCCCTCCGCCCCGGGGGACCTGCACGTCGAGGCGCGTGGAATCGCCCCGGTCCCGGAGGACCACCGCTACGGCGGCCCCGGCCGTCTGTTCACCGTGTGGTTCGCCCCCAACCTGACCATGACCGGCGTGTTCACCGGCACCGTCGGCATCGCTCTCGGCCTGGACTTCTCCACCGCGCTCGCCGCCGTCGTGCTGGGCACCCTCCTGGGGGCGGTACCGACCGCGTACCTCGGCACCTGGGGGAGCCAGACCGGCGCCGGACAGCTGCCGCTCGCCCGCCTCGCGTTCGGCCGGGCCGTGGTCGTCCCCGGCGCCCTGCAGTGGCTGTCGTCCATCGCCTGGGACGCGCTGATCGGCCTCTTCGGCGGGGACGCGCTGGCCCAGCTGTGCGGCTGGCCGTTCTGGCTGGGTGTGCTCGTCATGATGGCGGCGCAGGGGGCGCTCGGCGTCCTCGGCTACGAGGCGATCCACCGGCTCCAGACCGTGATGACCTTCGCCCTCGCCGCCGCGTTCGTCGCCCTGACCGTGAAGCTCCTGAGCGGCGCCCACACCACCCCCGCCGCAACCGCCCACGGCGCCGACCGGGCCGGGGCCTTCGTTCTGACCTGCACCATCGCGCTCAGCCTTGCGCTGTCGTGGGCCCCGTACGCGAGCGACTTCAGCCGCTATCTGCCGCGCACGGCGTCCCGCCCGCGCATGTTCTGGTACACCCTGGCCGGCGTCAGCGTGTCCTTCGTGGCCGTCCAGGCGCTCGGACTGTGGGGCGCGGCCGTCTTCAACGACCAGACCGCCCGCGGCGTCGACACCCTGCTCGGCGGGGGCGCCCTCGGCGCGTTCGGGCTGCTCGCCGTGGCGCTCGCCGCGCTGAGCAGCAACGCCATGAACGACTACAGCGGCTCGCTCGCCCTGCAGACCATGGGCGTACGGCTGCCGCGTCCGGCCGCCGCCGCGCTGGCCGCCGTCCTGGGCTTCCCGCTCGTGCTGTGGATGCACGCCGCCGACACCACGGCCCGCTTCCAGAACGTCCTGCTGTTCGTCGGCTACTGGATTCCCGGGTTCGTCGCGATCGTCGTCGTCGACTGGCTCGCCCGGGCCAGGGCCCGCGGCGGCGCACCCGTCGACCTGGCCGCCGAGAGCGCCCGCCCGCGTCCGTGGTGGCCCGCGCTCGTGGCGTTCGGCGCCGCCTTCGCCGCCGCGGTGCCGTTCATGAGCACCAGCCTGTACGTCGGCCCCGTCGCGCATGCCCTGCACGGCGCCGACACCGCCTACGGGGTGGCGTTCGTCGCGGCCCTGCTCGTCTACGCCCCGCTGCGCCTGCGCCGCTGACCCCGCCCCCCTCTCACCCCCTTCGTACGGAGTGACACCCACCATGCCCGCGAACAAGCCGACCGCCCCGCCCCGCGTCCTGACCATCGCCGGATCGGACTCCGGGGGCGGTGCCGGCATCCAGGCCGACCTGAAGACCATGCTCGCGCTGGGCGCGCACGGGATGAGCGTGCTCACCGCCGTCACCGCGCAGAACTCCCTCGGCGTACAGGGAGCCTGGGAGCTTCCCGCCGAGGCGGTGCGCGCGCAGTACCGCAGCGTCGTGGACGACATCGGTGTGCAGGCCGTGAAGACCGGCATGCTCGCCTCGCCCTTGCTCGTCGAGACCGTCGCCGAACTGCTCTCGGACGTCGGCGCGCCCGTGGTGGTGGACCCGGTGAGCGTCTCCAAGCACGGCGACCGGCTGCTGGCGGACGACGCGCTGGACGCCGTACGGACCGCCCTGCTGCCGCTGGCGACGGTGGCCACCCCGAATCTCGACGAGACCGCCGAGCTGACCGGGATCAAGGCCACCGGTGAGCGGGACATGTCCCGGGCCGCGGAACAACTGCTGTCGTACGGGCCCCGCTGGGTCCTGGTGAAGGGCGGCCACCTGCCCGGCGAGGCCGTCGACCTGCTGACCGACGGCACCGAACAGCACTGGTTCCGGGCCCCGCGCCACGACAACCGCCATACGCACGGCACCGGTTGCACCCTGGCCTCGGCCATCGCGGTGGGGCTGGCGCAGGGGCGGGCGGTGCCGGAGGCGGTGCGGCTGGCGAAGGAGTACGTCACCGGCGCGATCGCCGCGGGATTCGCCCTGGGCTCGGGCCTCGGACCGGTCGACCACGGCTGGCGGACGCGCGCCTGAACGCCGCGGGTCCGTCCGCACGGCGGACGAGGCCGTCGTCCGCTGCGACCGACGGGGAACCCGGACGTCAGCCGGTCGGCGTGATCGTTGTCTTCAGGACGTCCGCCAAGGCCGTCGTGGGGCGGCCGAGCAGGCGGCCCAGCGTGGGGTCGGCCGGAGCGAACTGTCCCTGCCGGCTCGCGGCGAACAGGCCGAGGAGCAGGTCGGCGCCGGCCTCGGGCAGACCGCGGGCGAGCAGGCTCGCGCGGTAGTCGGCGTCGGAGACGACCACCCGGCGGACTTCGCGGCCCGTGAGCCGCGTGGCGATCGCCGCGATATCCGCCAGGTCGAGCGACTCGGGGCCGGTGAGCGCGGGTGTCGTCCCGTCGAGGCCCTCGCCGGTGAGCGCGAGTGCCGCCGCCTCGGCGAGGTCGGCGTGGGTGGTCCAGGCGACCGGTCCGTCCTCCGGCGCGGCCAGCTCGCCCGTCTCGAGCGCGTGGCCCAGCAGCATCACGGCTGAGGAGGCGTAGAAGCCGTTGCGCAGCGAGGCGAAGGGGACCCCGGACTCCCGGAGCGCCGCCTCGGTGGCGGCGTGGTCGCGCATCGGAGCGAAGGGGGAGGACGGGTCCGAGCCCATGTGGCTGGTGTAGAGGATGCGCTTGGCTCCGGCTGCCGCCGCGGCCTCGATGGCGGTGCGGTGGTGGTGGACGGCATCCACGCCGGTGCTGTCCGTCGACACGACGAGAACCTGCTGGGCGCCCTCGAAGGCGTCCGCGAGGCTCGCGGGGTCGCCGAAGTCGCCCTGGCGGACGCGCACGCCCTGGTCTTCGAGCTCTCGTGCCTTCTCCGGGGCGCGCACACTGACGCCGATCCGCTCGGAGGGGACGCGCTCCAGCAGCCGCTCGGTGATCAGCCGGCCGAGTCCGCCGTTGGCGCCGGTGATGATGATCATGACAACCTCTTCCCTGTTTCCATCGATAACGTAATGACGGTACCACTGGAAATTCTCATCGGTAACGGGATTCTGTTATCGTCGGAATCATGGAGAGTGAGGACGTCACCGCGGCGGACGGGCACCGTGAACGCATCGTCGCGGCCGCCGCCCGGCTGCTGGCCGAAGGCGGGCCGGACGCGGTCTCGACCCGGGCGGTGAGCGCCGCGGCGGGCGTGCAGCCGCCGACCATCTACCGGCTCTTCGGCGACAAAGAGGGCCTGCTCGACGCGGTCGTCGCCCACGGCTTCACCGCGTACCTGACCAGCAAGACCGCGCGGAAACCCACCGATGACCCGGTCGAGGACCTCCGCGCCGGCTGGGATCTGCACGTCGGCCTCGGTCTGGCCAACCCGGCGCTGTACACCCTGATGTACGGCCGGTACCGCCCCGGCACGCCCTCGCCTGCGGCGCTCGCCGCCTTCGGGGTCCTCGCCGAGCACATACGGCGCGTCGCCGAGGCGGGCCGACTGCGCGTCCCCGAGGTCCGCGCCGCGGACCTCGTCCACGCGGCCGGCTGCGGTACGACGCTCACGCTCATCGCCACCCCCGAAGACCGCCGCGACCCGGAGCTGTCCCGCACCGCCCGCGAGGCGGTCATCGCGGCGATCGCCACGGACGCCCCTGCCGCGCCCGCACCCGGGCCCGTCGCGGCCGCCGTCACCCTCCGGGCCGTACTCCCGCAGACCGACGCCCTGACGGCGCCGGAACGCGGCCTCATGGAGGAGTGGCTCAACCGAATCGCCGACCCGGACTGAGGGTGGCTCGGTCGGGCGGGGTCGGCCGCCCTCGTGCCTACGCGGAATCGGGTAGGACGGCCCACTGCATCCGAGTACGCGTACTCATGATCGATTTCCTTGCCTCGCGCAGGCTGGTCCCACAAGCCGTCCAAAGGGAGCCATCGTGCGTATGACAAGCCGCGTTCACCGCCCGTCGTCCGTGATCAGCAGTGGCCCGGCGCGGTCCGCCCTGGGCCTCGCGCTGGCCTGCGTGACCCTCGCGATGCTGACCGGCTGCTCCGCCGAGGACGCGAGTTGCGGTGGTGGTGAGTACCCGGTCATGGCGGTGGGCAGCACCGGCAGCACCTGCGTGTCCAACGGTGACGAGCCGCCGAAGGGGTACGTCCGCTATCCCGAAGGGAAAGTCCCCCAGCACGTCGGCGACAAGTGGGACACCTACTGGAGCACCCACACCATCGACGAGAACGGCAAGACCATCAAGGCTCCCGACGCCGGGGTGTGACCACCGGCTGCTCGGCGACGCCGGGCCGTTTCGGTCAGGACTTGGCCGTCCGGCGGTGCATGGGCGGTCGATCAATGACCTCGATGTACATGATCCGGCCGTCCACGACGTCCAGGATCAGCATGCCTTTCGAGGGCATGAGCGGTACACACCGATGGCCCGGGCCGAACGGCTGCCCCTGCCGATGTTCTGCCGTGCGGATGCTCTGGCAGAAGTCGTCACCGCAGTCGCACTCACCCACCAGGCGGACATCCCGCACGCAGATGGCCAGGTCCCGTTCCCCCTCCTCCTCCAGGAGGGTGGCCAGTTCGGCGACGAGGTCCGGGAAGACATCGCGAACGAGGGGGTGCTCCTGCTCCATGCGGGGAGGGTAGCCGCAGCGGTCAACCGGGCGCCGATCGGGGCCGTCCATCGCCGGACGTCACACGAGTGGCGGGTGGCCGTGCGCTGGAAATCGAACACGTGCTTGAATTCGGGTATGACGTACCCACACTTCCAGGGCCGGGATGCAGGCCGGGACCGGAGAGGCGAGGCTGGATCCATGTCCGAACCGTTGCCTGTCATCGTGGCCCCGCCGAGTGACACCGGTGGCCGCCGAGTCCGAGTGCACGGCGAGAACCTCGGGTTGGCCTACAACCTGGAGGACCTGTCCGAATTCCTGCGACGCGCGGGTCTTGACGTGGACCCCGTGACCGCGGCGGTGTCCCCCCTCATCGACTGGCGCGGTGTCGGCCCGGAGTACTGGGGGCCCGAGACCCGCAGATGAGGGCGCCCCTGTGGCCGCCCCGTGTGGCCGTTCCGTGTGGCCGCCCCGCGCGGACGGCCACACGTGCAGCCGTCGTACGTACGTCCGTCCGTCCGACGGTGCTGAGTGGTGCCGTCGATCGTGCGTCTTGTCGTGCCGATCGGTGACCGGTACAACGGGAGCGTGACCGACCCATTCGCGCCACCCCCCGAGGCGGGGTCCGCAATCGCTACGTCGGAGGGGCGGCGGTGGACCAAGGAGTCGGCCGGGGGCTTCTTCGCGGCCATCGCCGCCTTCGTGGTCGTGCAGGCGCTGGTCTTCGAACCCGTCAGCCGGTTGCTCCCCGACTACGCGCACCGTGTCACCGCTCTGGCGGGGATCCTGGCCGCGACGCTCGCCTACCCACTCGCCACCCGGTGGCTCAAACGCCTGCCCTCGTCGGCTCCGCCGAAGTGACGTCCGGGGCGTAGCCGTACCCTCGGGGCGCCATTGAGGAAGACCCGCCGGGCGGGGTGAAGACCCGCTGGGCGGGGTCGCTCACCGGGCCCAGGTCCCGTGCGGCAATCGCCGTGCGGTCGTCGCGCTGCCGTCGGTTAGCCTCGCCGTGCTCGCCGTGCTCGCCGTGCTCGCCGCACTCGCCGCACTCGCCGCACTCGCGAGACACCGCTTCCTCGCGCGCCCCTGCGCCGTGCGCCCTGTGCCCCGCGCCCCGGCGGCGGGGCGGGGCGCCGCCGCCAACTCCGCCTCCTTGTCAGTTGGTTGGCCTTTCATCACTCAGACACCCCCTGACGCTTGCGTTGTCGACGAGAGGGGGAATGGTGATCTGGGCATGCCAATCCGGCCGGGTGTGCCCGACCCACCCCCACATCGCGGTCGATCAGGAGGACGCAGTGCAGAGAAGCTCGCGCATCCGCAAGGTCTCGCTCATC
This sequence comes from Streptomyces sp. NPDC058086, assembly GCF_042885015.1. Taxonomy (NCBI): domain Bacteria; kingdom Bacillati; phylum Actinomycetota; class Actinomycetes; order Kitasatosporales; family Streptomycetaceae; genus Streptomyces; species Streptomyces sp. NPDC058086. The sequence goes on from NZ_JBHVST010000035.1 coordinate 21,560, forward strand.
CTCGGCAGTGCGGTCGCCCTGGTCGTCGCCTTCCCCGGCAGCGCCCTCGCCGCCCCGCCCCAGGCCCTGCCCGCCAACGCGGACGGACTGGAGCGGACGTTCCAGCCGGCCTTCGACTACGACACGGACGGCTGCTACCCCACCCCCGCCATCGGTCCCGACGGGACGATCAACCCCGGCCTCAATCCGTCCGGCGCCCTCAACGGCCAGTGCCACGACGCCTCGGACCTCGACAACACCAACGGCTACTCGCGCGAGAAGTGCAACAACGGCTGGTGCGCCATCATGTACGGCCTCTACTTCGAGAAGGACCAGGCCGTGCTCGGCAGCGGCCTCGGCGGGCACCGCAACGACTGGGAACACGTCGTGGTGTGGGTGCAGAACAACGAGGCCCAGTACGTCTCCACCTCCGCCCACGGCAACTTCAACATCTACGGCCGTGACCAGATCCGTTGGGACGGGACCCACCCCAAGGTCGTCTATCACAAGGACGGTCTGAGCACCCACTGCTTCCGCCCCGCGAACTCGAACGACGAACCGCCGGAGAACCACTACCACGCCTGGCAGTTCCCCGACCTGGTCGGCTGGAACGGCTACCCCGCCGGTCTGCGCGACAAGCTGAGCGCCTACGACTTCGGCAGTGCCGTCTTCGGCCTCAAGGACGGCAACTTCAACTACCACCTGGCGAAGGCGAAGCCGGCCGGTATCCCGTTCGACCCCAATGCATGATGCCTCGTCAATTGACGTGACACTCGGGTGAGTTGGTGAGGCTATTGGCCACTCTCGACGCGTGATCGTGGCGTACATCACCCTGGAGGGGGTGGAAACGTGAAGCAGGGCTCGACGTCTTCATGGCATGCTCACATCTAGTTACTCGCTGGTAATTCCATGCCACCCCCACCCCCCTCAGGACTGATCTTGCGCATCCGCAAGCGGCCCTTGCGCGCCCTCGTGCCCGCGCTCGCCGCCTCCGCCCTCTTCCTCGCCGCCGGCTGCTCCGCAGACCCCGGCCAGAGCTCCGCCGCCGAACGGACCCCGGACTCCGGCACATCCGCGACCGCGAACAGCGACCAACCGCTCGCCGTCGCCGCCGCCGCGGCGGCCACCTCGACCGCCGTCGCGCGCCCCGGTACGGCCGGCGGGAAGGCCCGCAAGACCTCGCTCAAGGTGAAGTCGTACGACAAGCACACCCGACGAGCCGTCATATCCACGGTCGGCAAGGGCACTTCGTCGCCGTCCCAGACCGGGACCCCGACCCCCACGGGCACCGCGACGCCGGGCCGCACCGCCGTCGGCGACGTCATCGCCAGTGCCCCCGCGCCCGGCGCCCCGGACGGACTCCTCGCCAAGGTCACCAAGGTGATCGGTGAGACGGCCGACGGCACCGAGGTCCAGACCGCGCCGACGACCCTGGACACGCTGCTGGGCGACGACGACGCGAAGGGCACCGTCCCGGTCGACCCGGCCTCCTTCGACGTCGAGCGGCTGCTGCCCGACGTGAAGGTCTCCTGGGCGAAGACGGGAGACATCCACTCCGGCCCCGAGGGGACGAAGGTCCCGCTCGGCAGCCTGCGGGTCGATGTCGCGACGAAGGTCGCCACGGCCGAGGGGGCACCGGCCTCGGCGGCCGCATCCGTCTCCGGCTTCGTCCAGGTCAAGCCCGAGGTGGACTTCTCCTACGGAGGCGGCAGCTCCACCGCGTCCACCGCGTCCACCGCCTCCACCGGTTCCTCCGGCTCCGCCGCTTCCGGACCGGGGGCGGCCTACCTCGGCGTCTCCGGCGACTGGACCTCGCAGTGGGCGCTCAAGGGGCGCGCTGCCGCCTCCGCCAAGCCCGTCCGGCTGCCGTTCGCGAAGCTGCACGCCGATCCCGTCCTCCAGGTCGGCCCCATTCCCGTCGTCGTGAACCTTGACCTGACCTGCTACTTCGAGATCAGCGGCGACGGCAACGTCACCGTCGACGTCGAACAGGACCTCAAGGGCGACTTCAAGGCGGGCGGCACCTTCGGCACGGCGGCGGGCTGGACACCGGTCAACGAGTCCCACATGGACAGCTCTCCGGTCCGTACGTCCGTCACGACCGCCGGAAGCGTGAAGGGGGCCCTCGGTGCACAGGCCACTGTCGGCCTGTACGGCACCGTGGGCGTCACCGCCGACCTGGCCCCCTACCTGCGCGGTGAGGCCGCGGGCACGGTCACCGCGACCACCCCGGTCGGCTCCGAGGCCAAGTCCGACGTCGCGGCGAGTGGTTCCTGGGCCCTCTACGGCGGCCTCGACCTGAGCGGCACCCTCCAGATCCAGCTGGCCATCTTCGGCACCCCCGTCATCCAGCACGCCATCCCCCTGGGCACACTGCACCGGGAGTGGAAGCTCGCCGACGGCAAGATGTAGGTCCGGCGAACGCGGCTCGCGCCGCGCCGTGACCAGCGCCCCCGCAGCCGCCGTACCTTCACGTGTGCGGGGGCGCCCCCTCACGTGCGGTAGGGTTTACCTGCACGATCACGCGGAACATCGCGGGTGAACGCACCGGGACGTGGCGCAGCTTGGTAGCGCACTTGACTGGGGGTCAAGGGGTCGCAGGTTCAAATCCTGTCGTCCCGACGGTGCGAAGGGTCTTCGCAGGCGAGAGTCTGCGGGGGCCCTTTTCGCGTGGAACTTTCCGGCTCCGGGGTTGAGCATGGGTAGCGGAGCCTGTCGACAGCGAGGCCCGTCCCGGCAAGGGACCCGCCGAGGACGCTGTGTCGCCTCAGGTGCGACCCTTCGGCGGACGGCCGGCACGCCCGTTTCGTCCTCGAATCAGATCCACGCGGGCTTTTCGCCACCGGCGTCTGTCACACGAGCCTGCCCCGCCCTGTCTATGTGGTGTCGACCAACAGGCAGAGGGAATCATGCGTGAGATTGTGATCATCGGTGGCGGCTACGCAGGCTTCTACACGGCATGGGGCCTGGAGAAGAGGTTGCGTGCGGGTGAGGCGCGGGTGACGGTTGTCGATCCCCGTCCCTACATGACCTATCAGCCCTTTCTGCCGGAGGTGGCGGCCGGATCGGTCGAAGCGCGTCATGCCGCAGTGTCATTGCGGCGGCATCTGCGCCACACCCGGCTGATCGCGGGGAGTGCGATCGAGATCCGTGACGCAGCCCGGAGGGTCGTCGTGCGACCGGTGAACGGAGTCGACCACGAACTGAGTTACGACATCCTCGTCGTCACCGCCGGCGCCGTGACCCGCACCTTCCCCATCCCCGGGATTGCACAGCAGGCGATCGGCCTGAAGCACGTGGAGGAGGCGGTGGCCATCCGTGATCGCCTCATCTCGGCATTCGATCAAGCAGCGTCACTGCAGCCCGGCGACGAGCGACGGAGGCTGCTCACCGTCACGTTCGTGGGCGGCGGGTTCTCCGGCGTCGAAGGCTTCGGTGAACTGCTGTCCCTGGCGACCGCGATGCTCAGGTCATATCCGGAGCTGAGCATGGACGACCTGTCCTTCCACCTGGTCGAGGCTCGCGGCCGCATCCTCCCCGAGGTGGGCGACAAGCCCGGCGCTTGGGTGGTGCGCTCCTTGGAAGGCCGTGGCGCGCACGTCCACCTGAACACACAACTCCTCTCCGCCACAGACGGGCACGTCGTGCTCTCCAACGGAGAGGAGTTCGACTCGGCGCTGATCGTCTGGGCTGCGGGCAACGCCTCGAACCCCATCGTGCACAACCACACCGATCTCCCGGTCGACGAGCGGGGCCTGCTCGTGGTCCGGCCCGACCTTCGAGTCGGCACCGACAGCGAGCCTGTGCCGGATGTGTGGGCGGCCGGTGACGACGCGGCCGTTCCCGATCTGGCTTCGCCCGTGCCGGAGGCTCGCACGGTACCGAACGCCCAGCATGCCGTGCGGCAGGGCAGGCTCCTTGCCAAGAACATCGCGGCCGACCTGCACGGGGGAAAAATCCGAAACTACCGCCACAGCAGTCTCGGAGTAGTGGCGACACTGGGGCTGGGGCAGGGCGTCTTCCAGTACAAGAGCTTTGTCATCAAGGGACTTCCGGCCTGGCTGATGCACCGGGGCTATCACGTCCTCGCCGTGCCTTCCTGGGAGCGCAAGATCCGGGTTCTCACGGTCTGGCTCACCGCTGCCGTGTTCGGCCGTGATCTTGTCTCTCTCGCCTCCGTGCAGCACCCCCGGGACGCGTTCGTCACGAGCGCGAATCCGGAGCGTTCCGGCGAGAGCCGGGCGAGTGACAACGCGGCTGCATGAGCGACGACAGGCCGGCGGCTTCACCGAACGCCGTCGGCTCCCGACGGCGGATGTCACAGACGGACGAGCTGTCCCGTCCATGGGAGGGGCCGCCGCCACAGAGGACCAGATCATCCGGGCTACCTGCCCGACTCGGTATCGCGGTGACTGGTCCTCTCAACCCTCTCTGGAGGTACACCATGGACGCGAGCAAGGAGGCCGTACGCGGCCTGAACGACATCGAAGACTTCCTGTACCGGGAGGCGCATCTCGAAGCGGCACATCGCCGCGTGGCGGATTTCACCGCGCGGACGGCGGGGCTGACCGATGGGCAGAAGCGGGATATCGAGCGGTGGTATCTCGAAGAGCAGAACTACGTTGCCGGCATGGTGACTGATCACATCGCCGCTCGCATCAGTGTGGTGGAAGGGCAACACCACCTCCGCTTCGGCCGATGGCTGCGGGGAACGCTGACAGCGATGGTCCTGATCACCGCGGCAATGATCACGGTGTGCGTCGCCGTGATCTTGGGGACGCCGGGCTGACCCACCGTGTGCTCAACTTGCTCGGCATGCGACACGACTCGACCAGCCACCGTCACCCTGCGCTCTGACCCGCGGGACACCGCTCAGGAACGCGGAGCGCGGTAGAGGCCTCGGCCGGTTCGCTGGACGCGGTGCGTGCCGACAAGGCGGTCGAGTGTGCTGCGGACCGCGTTGATGCTCCCGCTGTCGGCGTCACGGCCGAGAGCCGCGGCGACATCGCGGGCCCGCACGTCGCGGTCGCCGACTTCGGCGAAGTACTCCATGATCTGTTCGGTGAGCTTGCCGTACTGCTTCGGCCCCTCCGTGTCCGTGCCGGTATCGGCGGAAACGGGACGTTCCGCGGTCTTGCCGCTCCCGGCCTTCCGAGCTGTGGGTGCTGCGGAGGGGGTTGCGGCGTCCGCGGATTCGGGGGAGGCGGCGGCCGCCCGCGGGGCGGCCAGGGGCGCGGCCTGACCGTGCTCCGCGACCGCGGATCCGGTCGACCCCGCCGACGCTGCGGCAGCCGGGGAACGCAACAGCGACTCAAAGGCGCTGAGGGTCCGCCGCACCGAGCCGAGATGCGCCACGACCGCGGCCAACTCCCTTTCCAGCGCCTCCTTCTGAAGCTCCAGGCGGCCCAGTTCCGCTTGAAGGCCCTCAGCGGTGATCTCGATGTTGTGCGCCGCGTGGGTTACGGAGACCATGTGTTCCTCTCATCCTCAACCTTCGACATCATAGGCAGGCCCACAGGGCAAGCTCATCAGGCGTGTCCTGCCTTCCGCCGCACTGCGGCCGCGCTCTTCCCGTGGGAGTGATTCCAGTTCGTGGGCTTGATCACACGGTTGTGTCATGGGCCGCGAAAACACCGTGTGACCGCCCGAGACCAGCTCCTCCGGCATGAGCCGGCCGGTAATTCTCTGCCCATTCCTGTCACAGGGACGGGCTCACCCCGGTCTAAGAAGGAGATGTGATTGGAGCAGTCGTGACCTTCAGCGACCACATGACCCGCGGCGTCCGAACAAGCGGTGGAGCCGAGAGAGACCACGCGACAGCCACGTGGCCCCGAGGCTCGACAGCCGCAATCGGAGGAACGGAGACCGAGGATCATGCATGACGAGCCGTCCCCCACGGCAAGTGACCTTGACGAGGCTGTTTCGGTCTTTGTGCAGCACAGGGCACGTCTCTTCGGTATCGCCTACCGCGTACTCGGCAGCGCGGCCGAGGCGGAGGACGTGGTCCAGGAAGTGTGGCTGCGTTGGCAGAGGACCGAGCGCTCCGTGGTGGTCAGCCCGGTGGCCTTCCTGTCGAGCACCGCGACCCGACTGGCGATCAACGTCGCGCAATCGGCACGTGTGCGGCGGGAAACCTACATCGGACCGTGGCTGCCGGAGCCCATCGACACGAGCTCGGACCCGGAGGTGGGCGCGCAGCGCGCCGAGGCACTGGAACTGGCTTTGCTGCTGGTGTTGGAGAAGCTGAGCCCCACCGAGCGTGCCGCATACGTTCTGCGCGAGGCGTTCGACTACAGCTATCCCGAGATCGCTCACATGCTTCAGCTCAGCCTCGTCAATGCACGGAAGATCGTGAGCCGTGCTCGCAGGCATCTGTCGGACGAGCAGCGCGAGAGCGTGGACACGGTCGAGCACCGACGCCTTCTGAACGCCTTCGTCTCAGCGGCTCGAACGGGGGACGTGGCGTCACTGGAAGCCCTGCTCACCCCAGATGCCGTCAGTCTGTCGGACGGCAACGGTGTCCGGGGCGCCGCTCGTATTCCTGTGCTGGGCCGTACCCGCGTGGCCAATCTGTCGACCGCGTATCCGCGGTTCTGGGGGAGTGTGGACGTCGAGTTCGTCGCTGCCAACGGCCGTATGGGCGCGATGATCTACCGAGATGGCGAGCCCTCCACGTTCATGACCATAGCGGCCGAGAGGGAGGGCATCTACAGGGTGATGTGGGTGTTCAACCCGAAAAAGATCGCCGCGTACCTCAATTCACGGTCCCGCTCCACAACTGCCCTCAGGCCTGCGCCGGGTGGCGTGTGAGTGCGACAACCGCATGGCTCAAGGTTGGTTCCAGGAGCGTAGTTTGTCGGGGTTGAGGATGACCCACACCTGTATGACACGGTGGTCGGTGACGTCGAGGCTGATGACCGCGGCGACCTGACGGCCGTAACGGGCGACCAGACCGGTACGACCGTTGACGGACTGAGCCGTCAAAGCAGTACGCGGCCGGCGGGCCAGCAACGTCAGCAGACTGTGCGCCACCTGCCGGCTCCCCTGCACCGGCCTGCTCAACGCCCGCACCTTGCCCCCGCCGTCGAAGAACGCCGTGACGTCCTGACACAACAGCGACAACAAATGCCCGGCATCCCCGCCCAGGCAGGCCCGACCCACCGCGCGAACCAGGGCATCGTGCTCCCACGGCGCCACGGGATCCGAACGTCGCACCCGAAGACTGGCACGGGCCCGCTCGTCCGGCGACAGGCAACCCGGCGCATCCAGCGGAGCCCGGCTCACCTCCACTCCCACTCCCGCCTCAACCCCCTCGGGCCTCGCCTCGAAAGTGGTCGCACCAGACCGCTCGACCAGAGCGAGCCGGGTCAGGCAACTCCTGCCCGCACTCCGCGTAAGCCAGGACCGAGGCCGCGCGATCTCCCGGCGCGCCGCACCCGACAACCCGTACCACCGGCGGTAGACCTCATCGACCACACACTCCGCCTCATCGGCACTGCCCAACATCCAGCGAGCCACATCCAGCAGATACCGACGCTCGTCCAGCAACTCCACGATCGACACCACGTCAGCCTCGTCCATACGGCACCCTCCTCCCACACAGCCCCAGCCAAGCGAGCAACGATCCAGGCGACGTTCAGGAGGGCTTCAGCGACCGGCTGAGTCCTCGCGCGCGACACACTCCTTTCGTCGTCTCGACTCATTCCGATTGACCAGGCACACACGGGTCTTGTGACATGGCGCCCCTGCGGATCACGACCTGCGGTGACGCGCTGAACTCGGCGGCGTGTCACACACGCGCCGGTTGTCCGGTCTTATGTGACGGCGTCCGGTACCTCATCGACGAGGCCAAGGCCATCTGTGCGGACAGTTCAAGGAATGGTGGTGGGGGTGTGGGTGGCGCGAGTCAGGAAAACGAAGTACGACCACGGCATAAAGGCGAGCGGACAGCGGAATGGGCTGATGGGCGGCTGGGCCTCTACAGCCTGGTGAGGGCGAAGGCGCGAAGAGCGTTTCCGGACCACTGGTCGTTCATGCTGGGAGAGATCAGCCTCTACAGCTTCGTCATCATCATCGTCACTGGTGTATATCTGACGCTGTTCTTCCATCCGTCCATGAACGCGGTGGAGTACAACGGCAGCTACTCACCGCTGCGCGGTCAGATGGTGTCGGAGGCGTTCGATTCGACGATGCGCATCTCCTTCGATGTCCGTGGCGGCCTCCTGATTCGGCAGGCCCACCACTGGGCCGCGCTGGTCTTTGTCGCCGCCATGCTCGTCCACATGATGCGCGTGTTCTTCACAGGGGCCTTCCGTAAGCCTCGTGAACTCAACTGGATCTTCGGATTCCTGCTGTTGATCCTCGGGATGTTCGGTGGTCTGACGGGGTACGACCTTCCGGACGACCTGTTGTCAGGGACCGGACTCGCGGTCGTGAACGGAACGATCCTTTCCATCCCGATCGTCGGAACCTACCTTTCCCTGTTCCTCTTCGGAGGCGAGTTCCCGGGGGAGGATCTGGTGGCGCGCTTCAACACGATCCACGTTCTGCTCATACCCGCCCTCGTGGTGGGACTGCTTGCCGCTCACCTGATCCTGGCCCTCCACCACAGGCACACGCAGTATCCAGGTCCGGGGCGGAGCAACAAGAACGTCGTGGGTCTGCCGCTCAAGGTGCGTGCCGTGAAGTCCGCAGGATTCTTCTTCGTGGTCGCCGGCGTCATCTTCGCCATCGCAGCGGTCGCGCAGATCAACCCCGTCTGGCGGTACGGCCCCTACCGGGCCGACCAGGTTTCGGCCGGATCGCAGCCCGACTGGTACATGGGCGTTGCGGACGGACTGCTGAGGGTCATGCCCGGCTGGGAAATCACCTTCTGGGGCCACACCCTGGCTCTGGACAACCTGATCCCGCTGTCGGCGGGCGTTGGTCTCTTCCTCGCCATGGGCGTGTACCCGTTCGTCGAGGCCTGGGTGACCGGTGACGGCCGCGAGCAGCACCTTCTCGACAGACCGCGCAACCGCCCGGTGCGCACGGCACTTGGTGTCTCGTGGATCAGTTTCTATCTGGTGGCTTTGATCGGCGCCGCGAACGACATTATCGCCATCCGCTTCCATGTCTCGGTCGAATCAGTGACGTGGGCCGTGCGCGTCAGCCTTTTCATCGTGCCTCCCACGGTCTATGGCCTAACGAAGCGGTGGGCACTCGGCCTGCAGCGGCAAGACCGGGAGGAAGTGCTGCACGGCCGCGAGACCGGCATCATCAAGCGCTTGCCGAACGGCGCATTCATTGAAGTGCACGAGCCGCTCGGCCAAGACCGACTCCACGTTCTCACACAGCACCAGCAATACCAGGCGATCGGTCCCGATTCCGCGGCCAACGGGGAGGGCCCGGACGGCGGATTCCGCTTTGCGCGCCGCCTGCGTGCCGTGCTCAGCCGGAACTTCTACGGCGAGGGCACGCAGATCACCAAGCCGACCGGGCGTGAGTACCAGGAGATCACCAGCAGATACCGGCGCTGATGTGCGTACAGGTGTTGTCGTGGCCTCGCATCGCGACGAATACCACCGTGTGTGTCACAACCACGAAAGGTGTCTTGTCGTACAGGTGAAAGCAGGCAATGGACGAGAAGTGGATCACGGTGACTGCCGAGGTCGGCGATGTGCGGGTACGCATCGTCAAGCCCGTCGGCAGCCAGGGCACGCTGCCGGTCGTCCTCTACGTGCACGGCGGCGGTTGGGTCATCGGCGATGCAGGCACGCACGACCGCCTGGTGCGCGAGCCGGCCGTCGGGGCGAATGCCGCTGTGGTGTTCGTCGAGTACGACCGTTCGTCCGAGGCCCGGTACCCGGTCGCCATCGAGCAGGCGTACGCGACCGCTCGCTGGATCACCGCGAAGGTGCGGAGGAAGGTCTGGACGCCTCCCGTCCGGCCGTCGCGGGTGATTCCGTCGGTGGCAACATGACCGCGGCGCTGACCCTCATGGCCAAGCAGCGCGGTGACGTGACCTTCGTGCACCAGTCGCTGTACTACCCGGTCACGGACGCGGCCCAGGACACCGAGAGCTACCGGGAATTCGCGAATGGGCCCCGCTTCACGGCCAAGGCGATGGCCTGGTTCTGGGACTGCTGCACCACCGACCCCGTCCAGCGGGCGGAGGTCACCGCCTCGCCGCTGCGGGCGAGCCTGGAGGAGCTGCGGGGGCTGCCGCCCGCGCTCGTCATCGTCGACGAGAACGACGTGCTGCGGGACGAGGGTGAGGCGTATGCCCGCAAGCTGACCCAGGCCGGCGTTCCCACCACGAGTATCCGCATCAACGGCACCCTGCACGACTTCATGATGCTCAACCCCCTCCGGCCCGCGCGGTCCGAGTCCCGGTCTGAGCTGGAACGGCGTCGTCAAGAAGCTCGAGCGGGACGGCTGTCCCGTGGTGGCCGTGGCCAATCCGCTGCGTGGACTGAGCGGCGACGCCGCACACCTCAAGGACGGCGCCGACAACGTCAAGCCGCGGGCACAGAGGTTCATGGCCGAGCGAGCCAAGGCGCACACGGTGGAGGCCCGGGCCTCGCACGCCGTGAGCGTGTCCCGTCCCGACGACGTCGCCGACGTCATCGAGAAGACGGCACGGGCGGTCCGCTGACCGGCGTACCCATGGGCGGGGCGGACACCTGTGCCGCCCGACCTTCGCGGTCAGCGGCAACCGGACCTCGGCCCTGAGGCGCCTCGCCTCCGGCGTCCGCGAGCAGGCTCAAAGTGGCCAGGCCCACGAGGAACCGATCAGGCGCATCGCCGCTTTGCAGCCCGAACGCCGTGCGGAGGGCGCCGCGTTGAGGCTCGGGAAGACTGTCGACGTAGGCCGGCAAGGGCGCGCAGAGCTGATGGAGGCCCGCGTAGGAGAGCTCCATCGGCCAAGAGGTCGTCAAGGGTTCGGCACTCGTTTCGCCGCCCTGGCAATCTGGCCCTTGAACCGCTGCTTGCCATGCAGCCTCCCACTGTCAGGTACCCCCGAGCGGCGTGCCAGTCGATACGCGTCCGGATCGCTGCGGCCATGGGGGAGACCGAAACGAACCGGACCCATCGTGGTTCGCTTTCAAGACGACCGAAGCCACGCAGCGGAGGAGCCATCGTGAACACGCATCTGGTCGAAGCCGAGCGAGGTCGCGGGACGGCGGGCACGACAGCCACGTCGACGATGGGACTACAGGACGAGGCGACGTCGGTATTCATCCGTGCAGAGCCCGGACTGCTCAAGATCGCGTACCAGATACTCGGAAACGCGAGCGACGCCGAAGACGTCATCCAGGAGACATGGCTGCGGTGGCAGGGCACGGACCGCACGGTCGTGCTGCGCCCGTTGGCGCTGCTCAGGAACACATGAGCGTCGCCCATACGAGGCAGCAGGTGTCACGGGCCCATCGGCGTCTCGCCGGCAGCCGCCGCAGGCAGCCGGTGGACTCGGTCGCGTACCGGCGGCTCGTTCGGGCGTGCTGCGCGGCAGCCCGGTCCGGCGACCTCGGGCACTTGGAAAGGGTCCTGGCCACGGACGGCGGTCAGCCGTTGCCGTGCAGCGCGGCTCGGCAGCTCACGTAGGGGGATCCTGATACAGAGCGGTGGAGACGGCCTTCATCCGCTCCTTGAGAATCGCGAGTTCTTGGCGCAGCTCGTTGACACGAGTCTCCAGCTCTGTGGCTTCCGCGGCCAGCGACACGACAGCGGCCGCGATGTCGGTTCGGTTCTCGGTGGTGTGAGTCATCGGGTGTCCCTCTGCGGCTCTGGGCGGTGTCTGCCTGCTCCAGTCGGACAGCGGAGCCGTGGAGAGTCAGCTGCACCTTGTCGCTGATCAGGACCCCGCCTCCGGCCAGTGCCGTGCTCCGGTCCAGTCCCCAGTCGGAACGTCGCAACGGGGCGGAACTGGTCGTCGTCGGCGTCGCGGACTTCGGTGGAGCGGAAGCTCATGAGGGGGAAGGACGCCGAGTCGAGGAAATCCGGGCCGGTGACGTGGGCGTCCCGCTCCGGAGATCCCGTCTCGAGACTGCCGGCCTGGACGCTGAGGTAGGCCTCGGACCGGGTGGGACGGCGCCCATCGAGCTTGAGGAGCCCCTCGAAGGCAGTGAATTTGGCCCGCACGTCGGTAATCATGGCGTGCCGGACGGAGAAACCGATCGTGCTGTGGACCGGGGCGATGGTGTAGAGACCGGTCGGCTTTTCGTGGTGCGTGAGATCGGGAGCGGTGATTTCCCCGCGACTCAACATGGCGAGTCGGCTCCTTCATGTATGAGTCTCGGACCGGGGTTGATTCCGGCATACTGCGACCCGGCAATGGAATCCAGCCGGAGAAAAGAGATGGCCCCCGCCTGCTGACAGGGGCCACCTGCGGGACTTACTGCTGCTGTGCGAGCCAGTCCGTGAAATGGGTTTCGGCGATGTGCGCGTCAGGGCCCGGCAGAAGCGTGGTCTCCTTCAGCTCGACACCCCAGTACGTCGCGTGCGCGTCGGTGACCACCGCGCGGGGGTCGTTCTTGGCGGCGAGCCCTGTGCGGATGAACTCGTCGAGCTGGAACGCGTCAGGGCCCGCGACCTCCACCACGCCGTTGACCGGAGTGCCGACGGCGGTGCGGCCGACGGCAGCGGCCACGTCGCCGGAGTAGATGGGCTGGATCTTGCCGGGGGCAAGACGCACGGTGTCGCCGTCGGTGGCCGCGTCGGCGATCCCCTTCGCGAACTCGAAGAACTGGGTGGCGTGGACGATGGAGTAGGGGGTGCCGGACGCCTTGATCAGCTCCTCCTGGGCCTGCTTGGCGCGGAAGTAGCCGCTGTCCTGGAGACGCTCGGTGCCGACCACGGACAGCGCCACGTGGTGCTGTACGCCGGCGTCGGCCTCCGCCTTCAGGAGGTTGGTCGTGGAGGTGCGGAAGAAGTCCATGACGGCCTCGTCCTCGAAGGAGGGGGAGTTGGACACGTCGACGACGACCGAGGCGCCCTCCAAAACCTCGGCCAGACCCTCGCCCGTCAGGGTGTTGACACCGGTGTTGGGCGCGGCCGCGACCGCGTCGTGCCCGTGCTCGTCGAGTTTGCCGACCAGCTGCGAGCCGATGAGCCCGGTTCCACCGATCACTACGACCTTCATGACGGATCCTCTCGGAAGTTTCCCTGGTACGGCTCACACCCTGTGATGAGCTGCTCACCGGCACCCGAACAAATTTCGTCTGCACCAGAAGAGACAGGGCAGTGGCTCTGTTTGTGACAGCTGGTTCGGCGGAATCGAGAAGATTCCTCCCATCGGCCCTCAGCGGCCTGATGGGACGTGGCAGGTCATTCGGCAAGCTTTCCGTCGGTCGAGACCTCCTCCATCAGCGTGGAAATCTCGTCCGGAATGGCCGGAATGCTTTCGCGAGTGATGCCCGTTGTCGGGGACCACACGAGATTGACCTGCAGGGCGGGATCCAGTTCGGGGTAGTCGCTGCGGTTGTGACAGCCACGCGTCTCACGACGTTCCAGCGCCGCCTCGAGAGTGGCCCGGGCCGCCAGGGCGGCGGATTTGAGATCAAAGGTGTGCGCGAGGTCCTGATAGCCGGCGATGTCCGGGTGGACGCCGATGTCGTCCATCCTCTTCTCGATCGCCGAGAGCTCCGCCAGCCCCGCGCGCAGGCCCTCTTCGTCGCGTACGACTCCTGCGTGCTCGGTCATGGTGTTGCGGATGGCGCGCTGCAGAGCACGGACGTTCTCCGGCCCGTCGGCGGCGAGAAGGTCGTCGATCTCCGCGCGGGCCTCCGCGATGGCGGACGCCGACCGCGTCTGCGCGGTCAGCGACTGAGAGTAGGCGGCCGCCGCCCGGCCTGTGACGCGGCCGAAGACCAGCAGCTCGATGAGACTGTTCCCGCCGAGGCGGTTGGCGCCGTGCAGCCCGCTCGACGCCTCACCGATGGCGTACAGGCCACGCACATCGGTGCTGTGGTCCTCGGGACGCACCCATACCCCGCCCATCGAGTAGTGCGCGGTGGGTGCGATCTCGATCGGTTCGCGGGTGATGTCCAGCATCTGTAGATCCAGAAGCGTCTGGTAGACCCGGGGCAGCCGCGTCATGATCGTCTGCCGTGGCAGGTGAGAGACGTCGAGCCACACGCCTCCCTTGGGCGTGCCGCGCCCTTCCTTGATCTCCGTGTAGGAGGCCAGCGCCACGCGGTCGCGAGTGGACAGCTCCATCCGGACGGGGTCGTAACGGTTCATGAACCGTTCCCCGAGCGCGTTGCGCAGGATCCCGCCCTCACCCCGGGCAGCTTCGCTGACCAGGGTTCCGGCCGCGTTCTCCGGCTCGATGATCCCTGAAGGATGGAACTGCACCAGCTCGGCGTCGCGCAGGCGGGCCCCGGCCTCCACCGCCAGGCGGAAGGAGTCGCCCGTGTTCTCGTCACGCCGCGAGGAGGTACGCCGCCAGATACGCGTGTGGCCGCCCGCGGCAAGAATGACCGCGTCCGCGTGGATCAGGTAGCGCTTCCCGTTCGTGAGGTCGAACCCGTAGGCGCCGAAGACAGCGCCGTCGTGTACCAGGAGCCGGGTGATGTAGACGCCGTCGAGCACCGGAATGTCGAGCTGGTCCGCCCGCCTGATCAGCGTGCGCTGGATCTCCAGACCGGTGTAGTCACCGGCGAAGGCGGTCCGCCGGAACTTGTGCGCGCCGAAGAAGCGCTGGGAGATCCGGCCGTCCTCTTCCCGGGCGAAGGCCATGCCGTAGCGGTCCAGGTCGTCGATGCCTCGGGCGGCGCCCTGGGTGACGATCTCGACGGTGCGGGGGTCGGCCAGCAGATAGCTCTCCTTGAGAGTGTCGGCGGCGTGCTGCTGCCAGCTGTCCTCGGGATCCATGGTGGCCAGGGCCGCATTGATTCCCCCGGCGGCGAGCGCGGTATGGGCGTCCTCCTTGGGACGCTTGCCGACCGCCAGGACGTCGACGCCGGCCTCGGCCAGTTCGATCGCCGCTCGCAGCCCGGCTCCTCCGGTGCCGATCACCAGCACCATGGTGGCAAGACGTTGTTCGGTGATACCCACGGTTTACTCCGATCGCCAAGGTTGTCATTCACTAGGACCGGGCCGTCGAGGTATCTGTGACACGCGAAGATGACGTACGTCATTGCGGAGCCCACCGTCTGATCGTTCAGCCGCCACCGCAGCGTTCGCACAAGAAGGACATCGCCCTCTTCGGTGTTCGCAAAGAAGAGGCCGCCGACGTCGACCTGTGGTTTCCCTCCTGAGTCGCTCCACGCGGGCCGGCTCCAGGCTAGGAAGCCAGTGTGATGGTGGTCGGCGTTCCCTGCCGTGCCATCCTCGCGTAGGGGCACAGCGAATCCGCCTTCTCGAGAACTGGAGCGGCGACCTCGGGATCGACGTCCGGCCATGTGACCACCAGGTCGACATGCAGCACGTAGCCGCCGTCTTCCGGATCGCGCCCGAACGCCACGGTCGTCTCGACGGAGATCGGGGTGGGGTCGAGCGCGGCCTGTCGTGCCACGAGACCGATGGCGCCATGGAAGCAGGCCGCGAAGCCGGCGGCGAACAACTGCTCGGGATTCGTTCCTTGGCCGTCTCCGCCCAGTTCGGCAGGCATGCGCAGGTCGAGATCCAGGACTCCGTCGTCCGAGCGGGCCCTCCCGGAGGCTCGGCCATGAGCCACTGTCCCACCGCTCACCGTCACCGTCGTGGTGTAGATGGGCGCGAAGGAATCGCCCTCGAAGTCCTTGTCGGTGGACAGACCGGTCAACCGGAACTGGTCGTTCACCGCGCGACTCCGTCAGTGCTCCAGGGCACGGACGGGCGGGGAGAAACAACTGCGGCAAGCGTCATGTCTGTGATCCACCTTCGCGTCTCAGAGAATCCGAGATTCCGGACAACGAGTTGACCGACAAGCGACTCCTCTTGTGACGCCGGCGGGCAGCCCCGGCGCAGCACCGATCGCCGAGCTGCCTCAGCTGTCCAGCGAGGCCACGTAGGGTGCCAGTTTCGCCGGATTCAGGACCCACATGATGCGTTCGATGCCGCGCTCCGACACATCGACGCACAGCAGAGCCACGCTGTTTCCATCGGCCGAGACAAGGACGGCCGGCCTGCCGTTGGCCTCCACCCAGCGAACGTCCGTCCGAGGCCAGAAGCGAGGGGCGAAGGCGGCGAGATACCTGGAGACATGAGAGCGTCCTACGACCGGAATCCTGGATGCTCCGCGCATCCCTCCGCCGTCGCTGTAGCTGACCACGTCCTCGGTAAGAACGTCTTCGAGGACCGACAGGTTGCCGGTCTGCGCTGCGGTGAGGAACACCTCCAGCAGCCGCCGGTGAGCGGCAGGACTCACAGGCTCCCTGCGTTCCGCCGCCAGACGTTTCCGGGCACGGCTCACCAACTGGCGCGTATTGGCTTCGCTCGTCTCCAACATGTCCGCGATCCGCCTGTACGGGTAGTCGAAGGCTTCCCGCAGAACGTAGGCAGCCCGTTCCACAGGGTTCAATCTCTCCATGAGGTGAAGAACCGCCAGGTCGAGGGCCTCCGCTCGTTCCGCACCCAACTGCGGATCCACGCGTGTGTCGACCGGCTCCGGCAGCCACGGCCCGATGTACGCCTCACGTCGCTTCGGTGCCGACTGGGCCAGGTTGATCGCCAGACGGGAAGTGACCGTGGCCAGAAACGCGGTCGGCTCCACGATGTCGGCACGGTTGGTGTTCTGCCAGCGCAGCCACGCATCCTGGACGATGTCCTCGGCTTCCACGACACTCCCCAGCACGCGGTAGGCGATACCGAAGAGGTGGGGACGCGCCGCCATGAATTCCCTCGTTGCCTGGTCGAGAGAGTCTGCGTCATCCCCGGCGCGCATAGGTGTCCTCCAGAAGTGCAGCACCATGCTACAAGCTGCCGGAGCGGTGCGCGCTTCCTCTGGACGATCTTGAGGGTGGGGGAGGGGAGGGTGCCGACTGCGGACACGGGCGTGTCTCCGGTGCCGGCCGGCGAGAGGTGTGCGGGGCAGATGCCGGGCATCATGCGGAGGGGCGCACCGCCGGGCGAGCCACTCGGCGAAGGTTCCATGCCCCAGGTGGGCGTTCGAGTCCGGCAGCAGCGTCCGCTCCCCGAGCTCCGTCGCGAGGGAGCGTGCGCATGGGCGATCACCTCACGCATGTCTCCCCGCGCAGCCAGCAGCTTCGCGGTCAGCTCGTGTAGGTGGTACTCCTCCGGGCCGGCGACCTCGAGCACGCCGAACAGCGGTACTCCCACGGCGACATGAGCGAGCGCGGCGGCGACGTCGTCCGTCGACACAGGTCGCATCAGCACGGGCGCAACACGCACGCTCTCGCCGTACGTCGCCGATCGCGACATGTCCTCCACCGACTCGAAGAACGGTGTGGCCCGCACGATGGAGAAGGGGGTCGGCGAGGCCCTCCCCGGTCGTGACAGCGACTCACAACACCTGGGACAGCGTTGGTGCCGATGTTGTGACACCGCTCAGCGACCTCCGTCCGCCGAGCGGGCCTTCTGAGGGTCGGATACGGGCTCTCATGTCACAGATCCACCGTGCGTCTGGTCATCAGTGGGAAACGGCCATGGGACCTGGATGCGCGAACACGCGTCGGGCCGACGGTATGCCGATCCCATGGCGTGATGGATGCATGGAGGTGCAACACAGTGTCGAACCAGGACTCAGTGCACGGGACCGGCCGGCAGACACGGTCGGAGGGGTGGAAGACGGCGGTGACGATGCTCCAGGACGCCGCACCGATCTCCATCCCGGAGGGTGCCTCGGCGATGACCATTCACGTCGAGTGGGAGCCCGGAGACCCGGGAACTCCGCCGCACCGTCACTCGGGGCCGGCGTTCGGGTACGTCATCGAGGGCGCGGTCCGTTTCGAGCTCGAGGGCGAGCCCGAGCGTGTGGTCGAGGCCGGCGGGACGTTCTGGGAACCGGGTGGTGACGCGATCCATTACCAGGACGGCAACGCGCTGGCCGATGCGCGGACCCGGTTCGTCGTGACCATGATGTGCGCGCCGGGCAAGCCCATGCTCGAACTGGTCGATGAGGAGGAACTGGAGAAACGGGCCCACCTGCGGGCCCCGCGACCCGCCGACTGACCTGCCGCCTGCTCGCACAGGCCGGTTTGGAACGGAGCCCGTGCGCTCCTTGGGAGGGCGCGATCCGGCATGAGCGCCACTGATGTCGTGTGCTGCATGCTGACAGCGCTGTTCGCGGCCGGGGCCGTCCACGCGCTGAGGTGTGGCCTCCTTTCGCGGAGTTCCGGATGGCGCAGCCGAGGCGACCACGTTCTGTACACCGTCATGGCCCTGGCCAGGCGGTGATGCCGTGGAACGGGGGCGGCATGCTGCCGGAGGCGCAGACGACCTTCTTCGCAGCCGCCGCGCTGTGGTTCCCGCTGACCGCCGTCAGCCGTCACCGGCAGTTCGAACTGACTGATGTGGCACGGAGGTTGCCGTACGCGGCCGGCATGGCCGCAATGGCTTGGATGACGAACCTCGGTCACTCCACGGGGTCGATGGCCGGGGACGTGGTCACCGGATTACTCGCGCTGTACCTCCTCGCGTGCGCGCTGCGGTCGTTGACCCGGGACATCCCCATGCTGCGCAGAGCTTCGGGCACCGCGGACAGCACCACCGATATCAGGGCGCCTTACACCCACTTCTGGCACGGATCGATGGCCCTGGGCATGGTCATCATGCTGCTCATGCACCACTGACGGCGGTGTGACCGTCTGACAGCAACGTGTGCCACGGCGGGCACTCCGAACGGGGCAGCGATGTGTCTCGACGGAAGGGGCGGGCTGACTCCGATCAGCCCGCCCCTGTTCGTGTTGGACAGGATTGGTCACGGGACCGGGACCACCCACGACGACTTCCGGTTACTCGACGAAGTAGGAGTCGTGTTTGTCGAAGAACTTGGCACGCTCTTCATCGGTGGCATGGGCCATCTGCGACACCTCGTCCCTACCGGCTTCGCCGACATCGGGTGCGGTGTTCACACTCTCTTGGAGGCGCGGCAGGAGCCGTTCCGCCACGCTCAGCGGCTGAACAGTTCGAAGACGACGGCCGGCTTCCCGCCGAACCGCTCACTGTGCGCGCCGGTGCTGTCCATCAGGAAGCGGCGCGCGTACGTCTTGGGATCCTCGTCGCTCAATGCCTCGATGTACGTACGATGCTGAAGCAGCGACAGCACTGCCTGTTCGAGGCCTCGGTCCGCACGTACCGCGTGGGTGGGGTTCGGGGAGTTGGCGACGGCGACCCATCGCACGCCGTTCCAGGGCCGAAGCTCCTGCTCGGCCGGCTCCGGGAAGATCCAGCGGTTGCCCGCGTCCGCAGCCGCGTCGAGGACCGCGCGCCCGACGGCCACGTGATCCGGGGTGTTCCAGATACCCGAACCCCAGGTCGCATGATGGTTCAGAGTGATCAGCAACTCCGGCCGGTGACGGCGGATGGCGGCGGCTATGTCGCGGCGCAGGGAGACGCCGTACTCGATTGTGCCGTCCCGGTGGTCGAGGAACTCCACCGCGGAGACCCCGACGGCGGCGGCACCGGAACGCTGCTCCCCTTCCCTCAGCGGTCCGGCTTCGGCCGGTGCCAGCGTGTCGATGCCCGCTTCGCCGCGGGTGGCGAGGACAGAGGCGATCTCACGGCCGTCCTGGATCCAGGACGCGACAGCGGCCGAGCACCCGTACTCGAGATCATCAGGATGGGCCACCACGGCCAGTGCACGTTGCCAGTCGGCCGGCATCGGCTGCAGTTGCGCGAGAGGCGAATCGGTCACAGCGCCTGCTTTCATGCATTGTTCCCGTGGTCGTGCGAAACCGCGGCGCAATAGGTGGTTCCATCAGCCACCCATGGGCTCGCCAATGAGCCCGGTGACGGACCGTAGATGTTCCTCGCAGAGTCGCGAACGCCGGCGCCGCCCCGATCCCCGTCACGGCCGCGCACATCACCATGGCCCGGCTGAGTGAGGCGTCGAAGGCCGCACCTGAGCGATATGGGTCCGGCCCCGTGCCGACCAGCAGCGGTGGTGACGCCACGGCGATGAGCCCGGAGGCTCGGGCCGCCGCGTTGTAAAGTTCGGGTCCGCCGATGGCGTCCCGGGCTGCGGGGCGGTGAAGTCCTCCACCGGGCCTGCCATCGTGGGCGATGGCGGTCCGTCTCCGTGCCATGGGCCGGGGGCGCGGAGGCGGACCGCGCGGGCCGGGCGTCGGTCAGCCGAACTGTCCGGGCTGGTAGTCGCCGGCCGGCTGCTGGACGATGACATTCACACGGTTGTAGGCGTTGATGACGGCGATGAGTGACACCAGCGCGGCGAGCTGGTCCTCGTCGAAGTGCTTGGCGGCGTTCTCCCACGCCTCGTCCGTGACCCCACCGGACGCATCCGCGATGCGGGTGCCCTGTTCCGTCAGCTCCAGGGCGGCGCGCTCGGCGTCGGTGAACACCTTGGCCTCCCGCCAGGCCGCGACCAGGTTGAGGCGCTGCGGGGTCTCCCCGGCGTGCGTGGCGTCCTTGGTGTGCATGTCGGTGCAGAAACCACAGCCGTTGATCTGACTGGCGCGGATCTTCACCAGCTCCTGCGTCGCGGTCGGCAGTGTCGAGTCCGAAACCACCTTGTTGGCAGAGTTGAGGTGCTTGAGCACCTTCCCCGCGAGAGGGTGGCCGAAGAAGTTGAGACGCGATTCCACGGTGATCTCCTTGCAGTGTTGTGGATACACAACTATTGACCGGGGTGACCGACGACGTGTGACAGCGTCCCTGTGTGACCTGTGTCTCATCCGTTCGGTCGTGGATACCCTTCGTGCCAGGTGAAGCCAGGGAAATGGGTGTCAGTGGCCGCTCCGCCGCAGTGCACATGCCACTCTTGCGGGCGGCAGCACACCATTGTTGTGGCGCGGTGTGCAGGGGCGACGCAACCTCAGTGGCTCCGGTCGTCCCAACTCCCCACGACGGAGAGCAGTTGCAGGCGTGCATGGCTCTCCGAGCCCGGCGCCGCGGTGAACACCAGAAGCCGCTGTGACTGGTCGGGGTCGACGAGCGTCTGGCAGTGCAACTCCAAGGTGCCCAACTGCGGATGCTGGAGGCGTTTGGGCGCGCAGGAGGGCCCGAGAACCGGGTGCTCACGCCAGAGCGCCGCGAATTCTGGGCTGGCTGCCTGCAGCGCGTCGACGAGGTCGGCGGTGCGGGAGGCATGGCCGTCCCGTGCGTACGCGCCATGGAGATCTGCCACCAGCAGGCGGCTCTGCGAGGCGTGGTCGCTCTCGGGACGGAGCAGCCGGGAGGCGGGGTCGGTGAACCACCGGTAGTGCAGACTGCGGGTCCGTCCGGCGAAAGCACTCTCGTCGCCCAACAGCGCGACTGCCATGCTCGTCTGCTTCAGGGTCTCGCCCAGATGGTTGACCACCTGGGCGGGAGTGTCCTCAAGCCGGTCGAGGATGCGCATCGTTCCCGGGTTGATGTGATCGCCGCGCAGCACCCTTCGGGGAACGGCGTGGCCGGCCAGTTGGAAGAGATGATCCCGTTCCTCAGGGACAGACGCAGGCCGCGGGCGAGGGCGGCCAGCATCTGCTCCGACGCAACTCCCGTCAGCCCCGCGGACATCCGCCAGAGCCGGGCTGCGTCCGCCTCGCTCCGGGCCGACTTGTAGATCGCCAGCTCGATGGGACCGCCGGTGAACTGCCCCAGGCCGTCAGGGCCGTAGAGGAGCCCGCCTCGGGCCTGGGGGCTCGTGGCTGCGTACAGCGGCGGAAGCACCCCTGCGTCGGCGGAATGTAAGACCTTGCGCAGGTGGTACTCGGCGGTGTGCGCGCTGATGAACAGCCGTGCGCCGATGCCCCAGTTGGTGAAGCCGTTCAGGCCGCAGCCGTCCCGGTAGAGGGTCTGGGCCTCGTCGCCTTCGCGCACCTGCGCCTGTGCCAGAGCCGGCACGGCCAGCGCCCAGTTGGTCCCCACCGGCCGTGTGACGCCCGCCAGTTGCTCGAATGCCTGCTCGGCGAGTGCGCGCTCGCCGGTGTGCGTGGCCGCCTCGATCGCTTCGCGCTGAGGGGCGGGCAGGTGGGCGAGCCCATCATGTGCCCGCACAACTGCTGCAGGCCGGCACAGGCCAGCTCCCATCTCGGACTCCGAGGCAACGATGCGCTCTGCTGGATATATCGATGCCGAGTGCCTCATGCCATGCCTTTGGCCTCAGATCCTATCCAAGTTGCGGGGAGCGGCGCCGGGTGAGGGTGTGCGCTTCCGCGCGCCGTATGCCGTGGGTCTCCGCGCTCTCACGCCACCGCCGGGGGCGCCCGCACACTGCTGTTCATGGAACTGCACCGTTATCGGTTCAGAAGCGTGTGGGACTTCGCACGACCGCCGGACGAGGTGTTCGCGGTGCTGCGCGTGGTCGACGACTGGCCCCTGTGGTGGCCCGGAGTGCGGCGGGCGCGCCGTATCGATGAGCAGTCGGGGGCGTTCCTGTTGCGCTCGCTGCTGCCGTTCGACCTCCACCTCACCATCACCGGCGCGTTCGAGGACGCGGAGTCGAGGGTGCTGCGCGGAGTGGTCGGCGGGGACCTGGAGGGTGTGTCGGGGTGGAGTGTGCGCCCGCACCTGACCGGCAGCCGGGCCGTCCTCGAACAGGACATGGTGGCGCGCAAGGCACTCATCCGCCGACTGGAGGTGCCGTTTCGCCCGCTGTTCCGCGCCAACCACTATCTCCTGACGTACCGGGGACACCGTGGTCTGAAGGCATGGCTGGACGGCGGTCAGGAGGCTCGGCGGATACGCCAGGAGGACCGGCGGCCGGGTACCCGTTCCGAGTGAGACCCTCGGCTCACCCGGAAGGGGTACCGGCGCGCGCTGCGGACGCGGACGTCGGGATCACGGTGTGACCGGAGCCGTCAGCCCCGGTCCAGGATCGCCGCGAGGGCCTCCCGCAGTGCCGTTTCCGGGTTCGCCGACGGGCCCTCGGAGCGCCAGGCGACGAATCCGTCGGGGCGGACCAGCACCGCCCCGTCCTCGGTGACGCCGTGCACCTCCGCCCAGTCCGTGTCGCTCGCGGGGGAGAGCTCAGCGTCGGGGCCGCTGCCGATCCGGTACGCGTCGAGCGGGACGGACAGCCGCTGGGCGACGTCCTTCGCCGCGCTGTGCCACTTGTCCGACGAGGTCAGGAGCGCCATGGACCGCTCGTACAGGTCGAGGGTGGAGACCCGGGTGCCGGCGCGGTGCAGCCACATGTGCGGTGCCCGGCTGCCGGGCTCGCCCGTCAGGCGCAGGCCGTCGGGGACGATCGGCACCGACTGGTCGGCGCCCAGGACCGCGCCACGCGGATAGCGGTAGGCCAGCGCCACGTTGAGGATGCCGCCCTTCTTGCCGCCGGGGCCGGCGGCTCCCGGGGCGGGGATGTATCCGGGGTGGCTGTGCTCGACCGAACGGGACGAGGCGCGGGCGCTGGTCGCCTCCGCGACCGGGCGGCGCTCGGCGTCGTAGGACTTCAGCAGTCCGGGACCGGCCCAGCCGCCCAGCACGGCGGCCAGTTTCCAGGCGAGGTTGTGCGCGTCCTGGATACCGGTGTTGGAGCCGAACGCACCGGTGGGGGACATCTCGTGGGCCGAGTCGCCGGCCAGGAACACCCTGCCGTCCGAGTAGCGCTCGGCGACCCGCTCGGCGGCGTGCCAGGCGGCCCTGCCGGTGATCCGCACATCGAGATCGGGTACGCCCACGGCGCGTCGGATGTGGTCCGCGCACCGCTCGTCGGTGAACTCCTCCAGGGTCTCGCCGTGTTCGGGGTGCCAGGGCGCGTGGAAGACCCAGTGCTCCTTGTTGTCGACCGGCAGGAGCGCCCCGTCGGCCTCCGGGTTGGTCAGGTAGCAGACGATGAAGCGCCGGTCGCCGACGACGTCCGCGAGGCCCCGGGAGGTGAACGTGACGCTCACGTTGTGGAACAGGTCGCCCGGTCCGCCCTGCCCGATGGCGAGCCGCTCGCGGATCGGGCTGCGCGGGCCGTCCGCCGCGACCAGGTAGTCCGCGCGGACGGTGCTGTGCTCGCCCGTCTCCCGGCTCTTGAGCTGCGCGGTGATCCCTTGCGCGTCCTGCTCGAACGACAGCATCTCGGTGGAGAAGCGCAGGTCTCCGCCCAGCTCCCGGGCGCTCTTCAGGAGCACCGGCTCCAGGTCGTTCTGGCTGCACAGGCACCACGCGCCGGGGCTGAAGCGGGCGAGCCCGCCGCCCGGGTCGATCTCCTTGAACAGCCATTCACCGGCGTCGCCCACCAGCGTCGGGGTCTGCATGATGCCGTGGTTCTCCGCCAGGACCGAAGCGGCCTCCTCGATGCGCCGCTGCACTCCGGCCACCCGGAACAGCTCCATCGTGCGCACGTTGTTGCCGCGCCCACGCGGATGGATCGAGGTGCCCGAATGGCGTTCGACCAGCAGGTGCGGCACACCGAGCCGGCCCAGGAACAGCGAGGTGGACAGGCCCACCAGGGAGCCGCCGACGATGAGGACCGGCGTGTGCTGACCGACCTCGCCGGCCTCTTCCAATCGGTTCATTGATTGCCTCCAGCGTCACCCGCGAGGTGAGTCAGGGATGGGATGCCGGCCGCTTTGAACGGCCATCAGTTTCCATGCCCTGTGCGGAGAGGATCGCGCGCTCCGGGCACCCGGATGGCACACAGTTCACTCGTCCGCACCGGCGGGCTCGCGCGCCTCGGGGGTCGCGTCAACGATCGGCACATGGCGACCCCGGTCTTTGGGCACGGCGGTCGTTCCTGACCTTCCGTGAAGAAGAGAAGAGGTGTGCCGGATGACTACTTCGGGACGTATATCGCAATCGGCGTTCGACGGTTCCAGGCTTCGGGTGATCCTGCTGCTGGACCTGTACGAAGGCGCCCAGGAGCAGTTCCTCGACGCGTACGAGCACATGCGCAATCAGGTCGCGTCCGTCCCCGGACACCTCAGCGACCAGCTCTGCCAGTCGATCGAGAACCCCTCGCAGTGGCTCATCACCAGCGAATGGGAGAGCGCCCCGCCCTTCCTCGCCTGGGTGAACAGCGAGGAGCACGTCGAGACGGTCCGGCCGATGCACAACTGCGTCCGGGACACCCGCTCGATGCGCTACAGCATCCTTCGGGAGACCAGCCCCGCCCAGCCGCACGGCCAGAAGTCGGCCAAGGCGGATATGCAGGTCGAGGCCCGGGTGGGCGAAGGTGTGGCACGCCATGCACTCACCTTCACCGTCAAGCCGGGCACCGAGTCGAAGGTCGCGGAGATCCTCGCCGGATACGAGTCCCCCCAGGCCCAGGTCGACGACACCACGCGGCTGCGGCGCACCTCCCTCTTCATGCACGGCAACCGTGTCGTGCGTGCGGTGGAGGTGGAGGGCGACCTCATGGCGGCACTGCGTCACGTCGCCCGTCAGCCCGAGGTACGGGCGGTCGAGGAGGCCATCAACCCGTACCTGGAGCAGGACCGGGACCTGAGGGACCCCGACTCGGCGCGGGTCTTCTTCACCCGGGCCGCGCTGCCGTCCGTGCACCACGTGACGTCCGGCCGCAAGGCACCCGAGGACGTGCGCCGTCACGCGCTCTACTACCCGGCCAAGCCAGGCTGCGGGATGGAGCTTGCCAGGTTGCTCGCCCACCAGGACGAGGCCGCGGCGGAGGACCCGAAGAGCCCGGTGTACCGGAGCACGGTCTTCCAGCGCGACGACATCGTGGTGCGTCTCATCGACGTGACGGGCGAGCTGGACGTGGACCCCGTCGCCGCACTCGGAGTCAAGGGCGCGAAGAAGGCCGCGGAGCTGGAGCGTCTCCTCGACGGTGCCGCGATCGGCGTCGAGGGCTCCCTGGAGACGGAACGCAACATCAACCGCCTCCTGTCGCACGTCGACATGATGCCCGTCACCGACCGCTCGGCGGATTCCTGACAGAGGGCCGCGGCTCCGTCCGCGGCCCTCCCTCCCCGGACGTCACTGCCCCACCCGGAGGTATCAAGCATGTTCAAGAAGCATCCACGCATCGTGGACCTGAGCGAGACGGAACCCAACCGCAGGCGCGGAGGCGACATCCGGGCCATGCTCACGCCCGCCACCGCGGGGTCCACCAGCGGCTTCATGGGCCTGGCCCTCATCCAGCCCGGCGAGCGCATCGGTGAGCACTACCACCCGTACTCCGAGGAGTTCGTGTACGTCGTCAACGGCGCCCTCGAAGTGGACCTGGACGGCGACGCCTTCGCCCTGCGGCCCGATCAGGGTCTGCTGATCCCGATCAACATGCGGCACCGCTTCCGCAATGTCGGCGACACGGAAGCCCGCATGGTCTTCCACCTGGGCCCGCTCGCTCCGCGTCCGAGCCTCGGCCACGTCGACACGGAGGTGACCGACGACACCGCGCCCGGCCCCGAGTTCGCCACCGCCGGGGCGGACCTGTCCGCGCCGGACCACGGACAGCCGTCCGAGCGAAGTGGGGCCATAAAGTGACCCGGCGGGTGGCCGTCACCGGTATCGGTGTGGTCGCTCCGGGCGGCACCGGGGCGACGGCGTTCTGGGACCTCCTGTCCAACGGCCGCACCGCGACCCGTGGCATCTCGCTGTTCGACCCGGCGGGCCTGCGTTCCCGCATAGCCGCCGAATGCGACTTCGACCCGCTCGCGCACGGCCTCGACCCGGAGCTGAGCGAACACGCCGACCGGTACATCCAGTTCGCGGTGGTCGCGGCCGGGGAAGCCGTCCGTGACTCCGGACTCGACACCGGCAAGGAGGACCCCTGGAGGGTCGCGGTCTCCCTGGGCAGCGCTGTCGGCGGCACCACCCGCCTGGAACACGACTATGTCCAGGTCAGCGAAAGGGGCCGGCGGTGGGACGTGGACCACCGCGCGGCCGACCCGCAGCTGCACCTGGCGTTCTCGCCCAGCACGCTGGCCTCGGTCGTCGCCGAGGAGTTCGGTGCCCAGGGACCGGTGCAGACCGTCTCCACCGGCTGCACCTCCGGACTCGACGCGGTCGGCTACGCCTTCCACACCATTGAGGAGGGCCGGGCGGACGTCTGCATAGCCGGGGCGTCGGATTCTCCGATATCCCCGATCACCATGGCCTGCTTCGACGCCATCAAGGCCACCTCACCCGACAACGACGACCCCGAGCACGCCTCCCGGCCCTTCGACGCCCACCGCAACGGCTTCGTCATGGGCGAGGGCGGCGCGGTACTGGTCCTGGAGGAGTACGAGCACGCCCGAGCCCGCGGCGCGCACATCTACTGCGAGATAAGCGGCTACGCCACCTACGGCAACGCCTACCACATGACCGGTCTGACCAGTGAGGGGCTGGAGATGGCCCGGGCGATCGACACCACGCTCGACCAGGCCCGCCTCGACCCCACCCTGATCGACTACGTCAACGCGCACGGCTCGGGCACCCGACAGAACGACCGGCACGAGACCGCCGCGGTCAAGCGGTCCCTGGGCGAGCACGCCTACAAGACGCCCATGAGCTCCATCAAGTCCATGGTGGGCCACTCGCTGGGCGCGATCGGCGCGATAGAGGTCGTCGCATGCGTCCTCGCCCTGAAGCACCAAGTGGTGCCGCCCACGGCGAACTACGAAACTCCCGACCCCGAGTGCGACCTGGACTACGTGCCGCGCACCGCACGCCCGCGGAAGCTGAACAACGTGCTCTCCGTGGGCAGCGGATTCGGCGGATTCCAGTCCGCGGTGCTCCTGACCGGGCCGGGTGGGAGGAACCGATGACCACTCAGCGCACTCAGCGCCCCCGGCGCGCGGCCATCACCGGCATCGGTGTGATCGCGCCCAACGGACTGCGCGCCGACGCGTACTGGAAGTCCGTCAGAGAAGGCCTCGTCGTCCTGGGCCGGATATCCCGCGAGGGATGCGAGCACCTGCCGCTCCGTATCGCGGGCGAGGTCCGGGCCTTCGACGCCGCGGCCCTCATCGAGGAGCGGTTCCTCGTCCAGACGGACCGCTTCAGCCACTTCGCGATGGCAGCGACCGTGCTCGCCCTCGACGACGCCGGCCTCGGCCACGGTGACCCCGCGGACCCGTACGACATCGGCGTGATCACCGCCGCCGGATCAGGTGGCGGCGAGTTCGGACAGCGCGAGCTCCAGAAGCTGTGGGGCCAGGGATCCCGGTACGTGGGCCCGTACCAGTCCATCGCCTGGTTCTACGCCGCCAGCACCGGCCAGATCTCCATCCGGGGCGGCTTCAAGGGACCGTGTGGAGTGGTCGCGAGCGACGAGGCGGGTGGCCTGGACTCCATCGCGCTCGCCGCCCGGGGTGTACGGCGCGGCACCGGGGCGGTGGTCGTCGGATCCGCGGAGGCCCCCCTCGCCCCGTACTCGATGGTGTGCCAGCTCGGATATCCCGAGATCAGCACCGCCGAGGATCCCGGTCGGGCCTATCGGCCCTTCACCGCGGGAGCGTGCGGCTTCGCTCCCGCGGAGGGGGGAGCCATGCTCGTCGTGGAGGACGAGACCCGCGCCCGTGAGCGCGGGGCGGCCGTCCGGGCCATCGTGGCCGGCCATGGGGCCACGTTCACCGGAGCCTCCCGATGGGAGCGGTCCAGAGAGGGTCTCGCCCACGCGATCCGCGGCGCCCTCGACGAGGCCGGCTGCGCTCCCGAGGAGATCGACGTCGTGTTCGCCGACGCCCTGGGCGTTCCGGAGGCGGACCGCGCCGAAGCCCTGGCCATCGCCGACGCCCTCGGCAAGCACGGCACCCGGGTCCCCGTCACGGCGCCCAAGACGGGCATCGGGCGGGCCTACTGCGGGGCACCCGTACTGGACACCGCGGCCGCGGTGCTCGCCATGGAGAACGGCCAGGTACCCCCCACCCCCAACGTGTTCGACATCTGCCACGACCTCGACCTGGTGATGTCGAGCGCTCGTCCCACCGAGCTGCACACGGCCCTGGTCCTCAGCAGGGGACTGATGGGCTCCAACGCGGCGCTGGTAGTGCGCCGCGGCGGCGACTCCGCCCGATAGGACCGGGCGGGAAGGAGAACAGACCCATGATCACCACCGAAGTGACCCTCATCGAACTGGCCTCGCTGATGAAGAAGGCGGCCGGAGTCTCCGTCGACCCCAAGGACCTCGAGAAGTCGTCGGACTCCCCGTTCGGCACCCTCGGCCTCGACTCCCTCGGCCTGCTCGGCATCGTCGGTGAGCTGGAGAACCGGTACAGCCAGCCGCTGCCCCCCGACGCCGAGCGCTGCAAGACCCCCCGTGAGTTCCTCGACCTCGTCAACAACACCCTCAAGGCTGGAGCCTGAAAGTGGCAGGACACACCGAGAACAGCATCACCATCGACGCCCCTCTCGACCTCGTCTGGGACGTCACCAACGACATCGAGAACTGGCCGCAGCTCTTCAGCGAGTACGCGTCACTGGAGGTGCTCTCCCGCGACGGCGACACGACGAAGTTCCGCCTGACCATGCACCCGGACGAGAACGGCAAGGTCTGGAGCTGGGTCTCGGAGCGGACCGTGGACCGTGTCAGGCGGACGGTCCGAGCCCGCCGCGTCGAGACGGGCCCCTTCGACCACATGAACATCCGGTGGGAGTACGAGGAGACCCCCGAGGGCACCCACATGCACTGGGTGCAGGACTTCGCGATGAAGCCCGAGGCCCCGGTCGACGACGCCTGGATGACCGACAACATCAACCGCAACTCCCGCGTCCAGATGGAGCTCATCCGGGACCGGATCGAGAAGGTCGCCCGCGACCGTCAGAACGCGCCGCTGCCCGGCTGACAGCCGAAGCCCAGGAAGGACATCCGATGCACCACGCCCTCATCGTCGCGCGCATGGCGCCCGACTCGGCCCCGGCGATCGCCGATGTGTTCGCCGCCTCCGACCGCGGTGAACTCCCGCACCTGATCGGCGTCAAGCGGCGCAGCCTCTTCCAGTTCGGTGATGTGTACATGCACCTCATCGAAGCCGACAAGGACCCGGCGCCCGCCATCGCGAAGGTGGTCGGGCACCCCGAGTTCCGGAGCGTCAGCGAGCAGCTGTCGGCGTACGTCAGCGCGTACGACCCGCAGACGTGGCGCAGCCCCAAGGACGCCATGGCCCAGTGCTTCTACCGCTGGGAGCGGGACGCCGTCTCCTGAGGCGAACGCCCGGACACAACCCGAGGCCGCCGACCCCGCGATGAACGCGGAGCCGGCGGCCTCGGGTTTTTCCCGGTGCGCCGGGAAGGGCCGGATCAGCTGGGGATCGTGCACTCGAAGGCGTGCAGATACGCGTTGACCGGACGGAACTCGTCGATGACGAGCCCCGCGTCCGTCAGCCGGTCGACCATGCTCTGCCGGGTGTGCTTCGCACCGCCGACGTTGAGGAGCAGCAGCAGGTCCATGGCCGTGGTGAACCGCATCGACGGGGTGTCGTCGACGAGGTTCTCGATGACGACGACGCGGGCACCGGGCCGCGCCGCCTTGCGGACGTTGGCCAGCGCCCTGCGGGTGCTGTCGTCGTCCCACTCCAGGATGTTCTTGATGATGTACAGGTCCGCCTGGACCGGGATGTCCTCACGGCAGTCCCCGGCCACGACGCGCACCCGCTCGGCCAGCGAACCGCCGCCTCGCAGCCGGGGATCGGCGTTCTCCACCACTCCCGGCAGGTCGAGCAGTGTGCCGTGCATCCCGGGGTGCTTCTCCAGCAGGCTGACCAGGACCTGGCCCTGACCGCCGCCGATGTCCGCGACCGAGGACACGCCTCGCAGATCGAGAAGGTTCGCCACGTCCCGCGCCGACTGCTCGCTGGACGTCGTCATGGCCCGGTTGAACACATACGCCGACTCCGGGGCCTCTTCGTTGAGGTAGTCGAAGAACTCCCGCTCGTACACGTCCTCGAAGACGTTCCGGCCGGAGCGCACCGCCTCGTCGAGCTTCGGCCAGACGTTCCACGTCCACGGCTCGGTGCACCACAGGGCGATGTAGCGGAGGCTGTGCGGGTCGTCCTCGCGCAGCAGCCGGGACATCTCCGTGTGTGCGAAGGTGCCGTCCGGGAGCTCGGTGAAGACCCCCTGGCAGGACAGCGCGCGCAGCAGCCGCCGCAGGGTCTTCGGCTGGGCCTTCACCGTCGCCGCCAGGTCCTCCACGCGCAGGGGCGTGTCGCCCAGGGCGTCCGCCACGCCGAGGCGCGCGGCCGCGCGTACGGCGGCGGCGCACGCCGCTCCGAAGGCGAGTTCCCGCAGCCGCATGGACGGCGGCGGGGGAGCCGGATCGACCGTGGTCGGTGGAGCCGGATCAACAGTGGTCATGGTCGTGCCTCGCTTCTGGGGTCGTGCTGGTGGAGGGAGGGGTCAGCACAGTCCGGCGGGCTCGGAGTGTGCGCAGGTGTTGCCGTGGAAGGTGTTGCCCTTGCCCTTGACGCGGTCGCGGTTGGCGAGGTCGGCCTTGCCGTTGCGCTGCGCCACGTTGTCGCGGATCTCGTTGCGCTCGTTGACGGCGCCCACGAAGCTCTTGTAGAGCACGATGCCGCCGGACAGCGGGGAGGTGCCCACGTTGTCCTCGACCCTGTTCTCCGCCACCAGTGTCTTCTCGGCGCCGGTGAGGACGATCCCGGAGCCCTGCAGGAAGGGCAGACGGGGGGTCTTGGGGCAGTACTTGTTGTTGGCGTGGACGTAGTTGCGGACCACGCTCAGCGCCCCGACGCGCGGCTTGTTCTCGTCGCCCACGACGAACACCGCGGCGCAGTTGCCGGTCGCCTCGTTGTGATCGACGGTCAGGTTCCGCAGCCGTCGGACTGTGACGCCGATCCGGTTGCCGGTCAGAAGGTTGTGACTGACGACCGTCCCCAGGGTGTCCCGGGCGCCCTCCTCGGTTCTGACCGTGTTGGACAGGAACAGTCCGGCGTCGCCGTTGTTCCGGGCGAGGTTGTAGCGGAACACCCCGCGCACGGAGCGCTCCTGGGCGATGCCCCACTGGCCGTTCTTCTCGGCGACCACTCCCTGGACCGTCAGCCGGTCGGTGCCCGACGCCCACAGGCCCTGCTTGGCGAAGCCTCTGAGGGTCAGTGAGCTGACGGTGACGCCCTTGACGCGCTTTTTGTCCGTTCCGGTGACACAGATCCCGTTGCCGGCCTTGGCGCAGCTGTCGGAGGCCTTGCCCGGCACGATGATGGTGGAGCGCGCACCGTTGCCGCGCAGCGTCAGGTTCGACACCGTGACGCGGACGCTCTCGTGGTAGGTGCCGGGGGAGAGGACGACGGTGTCCCCCGGGTGTGCGGAATTCACGGCCGTCTGGATCGACCCGCCGGGTTTGACCAAGTGCACCGTCCGGTGCTCGGCCGAAGGGGCGGCACCCAGCACCGACGCCGTGACGGCTGCGGTGCAGGCGAGGTAGGCCATCTGTCGTTTCGTCATAGGCCGAAGCTAAGAGCGGGTGTTCCGGCCCGCCACCGCTGATCACCCAGGTGGACCGCCGATGTCACCTGCCTGCGCGCATAAGGGTGAGCCGTCGGAGGCAGCGGCGTCGGCGGACACGCGACCGCCCCGGCCGGAGAACCCGGCCGGGGCGGTGCGGTGGTGACGCGTGGGCGCCGACGGTGTGTCAGGCGAGGGTCGCGAGCGTCGCGTTCCAGGTGGCCGAGGGGCGCATGACGGTCGCGGCCTTGGCCGGGTCGGGCTGGTAGTAGCCGCCGATGTCGGCGGGCTTGCCCTGGACCGCGAGCAGCTCGTCGACGATCGTCCGCTCCTGCGCGCTCAGCGTCTCGGCGAGCGGGGCGAACGCCTTGGCGAGGTCCGCGTCGTCGGTCTGCTTGGCCAACTCCTGCGCCCAGTAAAGGCCCAGGTAGAAGTGGCTGCCGCGGTTGTCGATGCCGCCGACGCGACGGGTCGGCGACTTGTCCTCGTTGAGGAAGGTCGCCGTCGCGCGGTCGAGGGTGTCGGCGAGCACCTGGGCGCGCGCGTTGCCCGTGCTCTGCGCGAGGTGCTCGAAGCTGGCCGCGAGGGCGAAGAACTCGCCCAGGCTGTCCCAGCGCAGGTAGTTCTCCTTGACCAGCTGCTGGACGTGCTTCGGGGCGGAGCCGCCGGCACCCGTCTCGAAGAGGCCGCCGCCCGCCATCAGCGGAACCACCGAGAGCATCTTGGCGCTGGTGCCCAGCTCCAGGATCGGGAACAGGTCGGTCAGGTAGTCACGCAGGACGTTGCCGGTGACCGAGATGGTGTTCAGGCCCTTGCGGATGCGCTCCAGGGAGAACTTCGTCGCCTCGACCGGGGACAGGATCTTGATCTCCAGGCCCTCGGTGTCGTGCTCCGGCAGGTACGCGTTGACCTTCTCGATCAGCTGCGCGTCGTGGGCGCGGGTCTCGTCCAGCCAGAACACCGCCGGGTCGCCGGTGGCGCGGGCGCGGGTGACGGCCAGCTTCACCCAGTCCCTGATCGGGTCGTCCTTGGTCTGGCAGGCGCGGAAGATGTCGCCCGCGCCGACGACCTGCTCCAGGACCACGTTGCCGGCCTGGTCGACGAGGCGGACCGTGCCGGTGGTGGGGATCTCGAAGGTCTTGTCGTGGCTGCCGTACTCCTCGGCCTTCTGCGCCATCAGACCGACGTTCGGCACCGAGCCCATGGTGGACGGGTCGAAGGCGCCGTGGGCGCGGCAGTCGTCGAGGACGACCTGGTAGACGCCGGAGTAGCTGCTGTCCGGGAGGACGGCGAGGGTGTCGGCCTCCTGGCCGTCCGGGCCCCACATGTGGCCGGAGGTACGGATCATCGCCGGCATGGAGGCGTCGACGATCACGTCGGAGGGGACGTGCAGGTTGGTGATGCCCTTGTCCGAGTCGACCATCGCGAGGGCCGGGCCCTCGGCGAGCTCGGCGTCGAAGGACGCCTTGATCTCGGCGCCCTCGGGCAGCGCCTCGAGGCCCTTGAAGATGCCGCCCAGACCGTCGTTCGGGGTCAGACCGGCGGCGGCGAACGTCTCGCCGTACTTCGCGAACGTCTTGGGGAAGAAGGCGCGTACGACGTGGCCGAAGACGATCGGGTCGGAGACCTTCATCATCGTGGCCTTGAGGTGCACGGAGAACAGCACGTCCTCGGCCTTGGCCCGGGCGATCTGCGCCGTGAGGAACTCGCGCAGCGGCGCGACGTGCATGACGGACGCGTCGACGACCTCGCCCGCGAGGACGGGTACGGACTCGCGCAGCACCGTGGTGGAGCCGTCGTCGCCCGCCAGCTCGATGCGGAGCGAGCCCGCCTCGGAGATCACCGCGGACTTCTCGGTGGAGCGGAAGTCGTCGGCGCCCATGGTGGCGACGTTGGTCTTGGACTCGGGGGTCCAGGCGCCCATGCGGTGCGGGTGGGTCTTGGCGTAGTTCTTGACCGACGCGGGGGCGCGGCGGTCGGAGTTGCCCTCGCGCAGCACCGGGTTGACGGCGGAGCCCTTGACCTTGTCGTAACGGGCGCGGATGTCGCGCTCCTCGTCCGACTTCGGGTCGTCCGGGTAGGCCGGAAGCGCGTAGCCCTGCTCCTGGAGCTCGGCGACCGCGGCCTTCAGCTGCGGGATCGAGGCCGAGACGTTCGGCAGCTTGATGATGTTGGCCTCGGGCGTCTTGGCCAGGTCACCGAGCTCGGCGAGGGCGTCGGGAACGCGCTGGCCCTCCTCGAGGAACTCGGGGAAGAGCGCGAGGATGCGCCCGGCCAGCGAGATGTCACGGGTCTCCACAGTGACACCCGCCTGCGAGGCGTACGCCTGGACGACCGGCAGGAACGAATACGTCGCCAGGGCCGGGGCCTCGTCAGTGTGCGTGTAAATGATGGTCGAGTCAGTCACCGGGTGCTCCGCTCCACGTCTGCAACATTGCTCGACATCAAGATATCTCGTGAACGACCCCGGCTCGACAGGGGTCCGCCCGCCATCGCCGTGAACAAGAAATGGCGCGCCGCAGGCAACCGCCCTCGACGCTCTCGCACTCCTGCTGGACGCACGCCCACCTGACCACCTCGCCCTTGCGAACAAAAGCGAACCATGAGATATCGCACGAGAGTGACGGCCGCCGCGGCCGCGCTGATCGGCACGGCCGCGGCGCTCACCTGGGGGACCTCGGCGGCGAACGCCCAGACCCCCGGTCTTACGGGGTGGGGGCACCCCTGGTGCGGAGACCCTGCCCGCACGGCGATATTCGAACAGATAGACGAAAAACTGCACACCGGCTGGGTCGTCACCCCCGACGGATTCGCGGTCCGCGCCCAGCCGAACTCGGCCCACACCGTCTTCCCCTGCGACGACCACCCCACGGACAAGGCGGCCTTCGGCTTCCGCGTCACCGTCCCCAGTGGTCTGCGCGGCGTCGCGAACGGCACCCTGGTCCGCACCGAGAACCCGGACGGCGACCGGACCGCGTACACCTACCGTTCCCGCCACCCCATGGCCACGGAGCTGGTGCAGATCACGGTCGGTGACTACATGGTCAAGGACCGGCGGGGGCCGCACGGCCTGCCGTTGCGGGACGTCGTCCCGACCGCGCGGGCCGCCGCCCTCGAACCCACGCTCGCCCTGGGGCGTACGGCACGAAGACGCCCCGTATGCCGAACCACCCCGACTGGACGGTCGCCCCGGTGCCCCCGGGCCTGCTCGCGCCGCGCAACCGTGAGCACGGCCACTCCCGCGACTCGACCGCCACCCTCTGACGGCACACGGACCGGCTCTGACGGCACACGGACCAGGGAGGCGGGCGGGGCTCGCCCCAGCCCGGCTTTACCTCCCCGACGTGGCCTCGCGCTGGTGCGGGATGCCCGCCTCCAGCAGCTCGGCCCCGCCCGGCTGCAGCGCAACCGTCCGCGTGGGTGCCGGGATCCGGATGCCCTCGTCCCGGTACCGCTTGTGCAGGCGCTTGATGAACTCGTGCTTGATCCGGTACTGGTCGCTGAACTCCCCGACGCCGAGGATGACGCTGAAGCTGATGCGGGAGTCACCGAAGGTGTGGAAGCGGACGGCGGGCTCGTGGTCCGGGACGGCGCCGGTGATCTCGGCCATCGTCTCGGTGACGACCTCGGTGGTCACGCGCTCGACGTGCTCCAGGTCGCTGTCGTAGCCGACGCCGACCTGGACGATGAGGGTCATCTGCTGTTCGGGGCGGTTGAAGTTGGTCATGTTGGTGCCCGCGAGCTGGGCGTTGGGGATGATGACCAGGTTGTTGGAGAGCTGACGGACCGTCGTGTTCCGCCAGTTGATGTCCAC
Source organism: Streptomyces sp. NPDC058086 (assembly GCF_042885015.1). NCBI lineage: Bacteria > Bacillati > Actinomycetota > Actinomycetes > Kitasatosporales > Streptomycetaceae > Streptomyces > Streptomyces sp. NPDC058086. The sequence continues at coordinate 57,711 of NZ_JBHVST010000035.1, forward strand.
GACGTAGCCCTCCTCGCCGCTGCTGAGGCGGATGTAGTCGCCGGGCTGGACCGTCTTCGAGGCAAGGATGTGGACGCCGGCGAAGAGGTTGGCGAGGGTGTCCTGAAGTGCGAGCGCCACCGCGAGACCGCCCACACCCAGGGCCGTGAGCAGCGGGGCTATGGAGATGCCCAGCGTCTGCAGCATGACGAGGAAGCCCATCGCCAGCACCACGACCCGGGTGATGTTGACGAAGATGGTGGCCGAACCAGCGACACCCGAGCGGGACTGGGCCAGCGACCGGACGAGGCCGGTGATGACCCGGGCCGCGGTCAGGGTCGCGACGAAGATGAGGACGACGGTCAGGACCCTGTTGACGTTGCGTCCGACCGGAGCCGTCAGCGGAAGCACCGCGCCCGCCGCCGAGACACCCGCGGCGATCGCTCCCCAGGGGACGAGCGTGCGCAGCGCGTCGACGATGAAGTCGTCACCGCTCCACCGGGTGCGCGAGGCGTGCTTGCCGAGCCAGCGCAGCAGTATGCGCAGCAGGAACGCGGCCAGCAGACCCGCCACCACGGGGATCCCGGCCATCATCAGGTCGTCCAGTGTGAGGGAGTGTTTCACCGGCCGCCTCCCGCGCGACGGAGGGGAAGGCCCGCGGGCCGGATGTGCTGTGTCGTCACTTGCCACCTGCTCGAATCCGGGAATGCACGATCACGCCCGGACGTGTGTTCGTCATCCGGGGAGATCTCTCATCCTGCCGTACTCGCGGGTGCGTCCGTTACCGGGCCCAAACGTCTCCGGCACACCTGCCGACCACACCTGCCGGCCTGTCACCAGGGTCTCGGCCGGGGCCGATTCGGTCGAGACGGACCCGGTCGAGACGGACCTGATCGAGACGGACCTGATCGAGACCGATCCGATCGAGCCGACGGGCCGCGACACAGCACAGGCCCCGGCCCGCTACCTCGCTGTGAACGAGCCGTGCCGCCCGGCTCCCGACGCGAAGCGGGCGGCGCCCTCCATGCCCTCGGCCAACACATCCATGCCGTAACGGAGTTCGACGCGCATGGCCGCCTCCTCGACCAGGCCCTCCTGGTCGAGGACCGACGCGCGGTCGCTGCGCAGACAGGACTGGGGGAAGTCGGCGATGGCCGCGGCGAGTTCCTCGGCCTCGGCCCGGGCGCGGCCGGTCGGGACGAGCCGGTTGGCGAGGCCCATCTCGTACGCCTCGGCGGCCGGGACCGCGCGGCCGGTGAGGATCATGTCCATCGCACGGCTGGCGCCGATGAGGCGGGGGAGCCGCACGGTGCCGCCGTCGATGAGCGGGACGCCCCAGCGGCGACAGAAGACGCCGAATACGGCGTCCTGCTCGGCGACCCGTAGATCGCACCAGAGCGCCAGTTCCAGGCCGCCCGCCACGGCATGCCCCGCGACCGCCGCGATGACCGGTTTGGACAGCCGCAGCCGGGTGGGACCCATCGGCCCGTCACCGTCCTGCGCGACCCTGTTGCCGTGCTCGGTGCCGATCGCCTTGAGGTCCGCGCCGGCGCAGAACGTGCCGCCCTCGCCCCAGAGCACCGCCACCCGGGCCGTCTCGTCCGCCTCGAACTCCCGGAAGGCGTCGGCGAGTTCGGCGGCGGTCGGCCCGTCCACGGCGTTGCGGGCGGCGGGGCGGGAGAGGACGACCGTGGTGACGTACCCCTGGCGTTCGATCCGGACCGACATCGTGCTGTCCCCTTCTCGCGGCCGTGTACGCCTTTTCCTGAGCGGCGTACGGGGAGGTTACTCCGGAGCTGCCGGCGGCGCGGATCCGTGCCGCTCAGATCACCTTCAGACGGACCAGCGCCCCCAGCGTCAGCGCCCCGGGCAGCAGCGGCACCCACACCGTGATGATCCGGTACGCCAGCACGACCGCCGTCGCCACGGCCACCGGGCCGCCCGCCGCCACCAGCGCGACGATCAGCGCGGCCTCCACCGAACCGATGCCGCCCGGCGTGGGCACCATCGCGACGGCCGCCGTCGCCGCCAGATACGCGAGCGCCATGTGCAGGGGCGGCACCGCCAGGTTCATCGCCTGACCGACCGCGGTCAGCCCGGCGGCCTGCAGCAGCGGGAAGGCGAGCGATCCGCCCCACAGGGCGAGCGCGCGTGCCGGACGGGAGTGTACGGAGCGGGCCTCGCCGAGCGCGGTGCGCAGGAACGAGAACACGGCCCTGCGCAGCCGTCGTACGAGAAGAAGCGTGGCCACCGCGGCCAGGAGGACCGCTCCCGCGGCGAGCAGCAAGGGGCCGGTCGCGCCTGAGGGGAGAAGGGATCCGATGTGCAGGGCTCCGGGGAACGCGATGAGCAGGCCCACCAGGAGGGTGAGCCGTGCGATCGACTCCGCGAGCATGTAGAGCGCGAGCGCGGCGGAGGAGCGGGCGAGCGGGACGCCGCACACGGTCATGAAGCGCAGATTGACCGCGCTGGCGCCGAGACCGGTCGGCAGCAGGTGGTTGGCCGCACCCGCGGCGAACTGGGTGGCGAGCAGCCGGCGCGCGGGCAGGCGCTGCACGACCGCGCCCTGCCGGGCGGAGGCCGCGGCGACCCAGGTCAGGCAGGTCGCGACGGCGGCGGCCAGCAGCCACGGCCACTCGGCCGAGCGCAGATGACCGAAGCCCTCCATGAGGACGGACCGATGCCGCGCCGCGACGACCAGGACGAGGGCGAGCGGGATCAGGCACAGGACCGACCTGAGCGGGAAGCGTCGGGATCCTTGGGGGAACCCCTGGGGAAGCTTCTGGGGAAGTCGAACCGCTGTCACATCGGGAGAGGTTCTCCACGCCGCGCCAACGGGGGGTTGCGGGCGCGCGTCCGGCGGCTGACGTGCCGGGCAAGGTGCGGGAGGGGGCGTCGCCGTCGTGGGTGCCGTCATGGATTCCTTACTGTGTTCTTCGCCGTGTTCCGCGCCGTGTTCCTCGGTGTGTTCCCGGGTGTGTTCCCGCGCGCTTTCCGTCGTGTGCGTGGACTTCGTCCAGGAAACATTGACCTCAACGATGCTTGAGGTCCTACGGTCACTCCCATGAGCATGGAGAGCACAGCCTGGACCCAGCTGTACAGCGTCATGAACGCGCAGCAGGAGCGCCGCCCCTTCGCCCGCGCGACCCTGCGTCGCATCGCCGCCTTCGCCCGTCCGCATCGCCGCCGTATCGGCCAGTTCGTGGTCCTCAGCGTGCTGACCGCGCTGCTGGCCGTCGCGACGCCGGTGCTCGCGGGGCGCGTCGTGGACGCCATCGTGTCCGGCGGCGACGAAGCCACCGTCATCCGCCTTGCCGTGCTCATCGCACTCATCGCGCTCGCCGAGGCGGCGCTCGGGCTCCTCGGCCGCTGGCTGTCGGCGACGCTCGGCGAGGGACTCATCCTCGATCTGCGGACGGCTGTGTTCGATCATGTGCAGCGCATGCCGGTCGCGTTCTTCACACGTACCCGTACGGGCGCGCTGGTCAGTCGACTCAACAACGACGTGATCGGCGCCCAACGCGCCTTCAGCAACACACTGTCGGGAGTCGTCAGCAATCTCGTCACCCTGCTGCTCACCCTCGCCGTCATGCTCACCCTGTCCTGGCAGATCACCCTGCTCGCGCTGGTGCTGCTGCCGGTGTTCGTGGTGCCCGCGCGGCGGACGGGCAGCCGGATGGCACGTCTGCAACGGGAGGCGGCGAACCTGAACGCGTCGATGGGCACCCGGATGACGGAGCGGTTCTCCGCGCCCGGCGCCACGCTCATCAAGCTCTTCGGACGGCCCGAGGACGAGTCCGCGGAGTTCGCGGCACGGGCCCGGCGGGTGCGGGACATCGGGGTGCGCACGGCGATGGCGCAGTCGGCGTTCATCACGGCCCTCACGCTGGTCTCCGCCCTGGCCCTCGCGCTCGTGTACGGGCTCGGCGGCTGGTTCGCGCTGCGCGGCAGCCTGGAGCCGGGCGCCGTCGTCTCACTGGCGCTGCTGCTGACCCGCCTGTACGCGCCGCTCACCTCGCTCGCCGGGGCGCGCGTCGAGGTGATGAGCGCCCTGGTGAGTTTCGAGCGCGTCTTCGAGGTGCTCGACCTCAAGCCGCTCATCGAGGAGAAACCGGAAGCGCGTACGGTCCCGGAAGGCCCGGCGGCCGTGGAGTTCGAGGACGTCCGCTTCGCCTACCCCTCCGCCGACAAGGTCTCCCTCGCCTCCCTGGAGGAGGTCGCCGCCCTCGACACCCGGGGCGGCGCCGAGGTCCTGCACGGCGTGTCCTTCCGCGCCGAGCCAGGCCAGACCGTCGCCCTCGTCGGCTCCTCCGGCGCCGGCAAGTCGACCATCGCCCAACTGCTGCCGCGCCTGTACGACACCGACGAGGGCACCGTCCGCATCGGCGGCGTCGACGTCCGCGACCTGAGCGCCGAGTCGATGCGCGAGACCCTCGGCATGGTCACCCAGGACGGTCACCTCTTCCACGACTCGGTACGCGCCAACCTGCTCCTGGCCCGTCCCTCCGCGACGGAGGACGACCTGTGGGACGTACTGCGCAGGTCCCGCCTCGAAGACCTCGTACGCTCCCTGCCCGACGGCCTCGACACCGTGGTCGGCGAGCGCGGCTACCGTCTCTCCGGCGGCGAGCGCCAGCGCATGACCATCGCCCGGCTGCTGCTCGCCCGCCAGCGTGTCGTCATCCTCGACGAGGCCACCGCCCATCTGGACAACACCTCGGAGGCGGCCGTCCAGGAGGCGCTCACCGAGGCGCTGGAAGGGCGTACGGCCGTGGTGATCGCGCACCGGCTGTCCACCGTGCGGACCGCCGACGTGATCCTCGTCGTGGAGGCCGGGCGGATCGTGGAGCGGGGCACGCACGAGGAGTTGCTCACGGCGGAGGGCCGGTACGCGGAGCTGTACCGCACCCAGTTCAAGAAGGACCGGGAAATCACGAAGGACCGGGAGGTCAGCGAGGACCGGGAGGTCAGCGAGGACCAGGAAGTCAGCGAGGACCGGGAAGTCAGCGAGGACCAGGACGGCGTGGCGGAGATCGTCGTCGCGGGGGAGGCGATCCCGTAGGACCGTCGGCCGACGCTCCGCCCCGCCGGATCACCGGATCCGGCGGGGCGGAGGTGAGGTGTCGTCAGTCGGCCGTCGACGGGGTGGCCGACGCCCTCGCGCCTTCGGCGTCGTCCACCCCGGTACGGGGCACGGGCGCGGTTTCCGGTAGGGCCGCGGCGTGCGCGTGGTCGAGCCGGTCGCCCTCGATGTCGAGGTCGGGAAGGCGGCGCTCCAGCCACTTCGGCAGCCACCAGGCCGCGTGCCGGGTCAGTGCCAGGACGGCCGGGACGAAGGTCATCCGGATGACGAACGCGTCGAGCAGGACACCGGCGGCGAGTGCGAAGGCGATCTGTTTGAGCATCGTGCTGTCGGAGGTGAGGAAGGCGGCGAAGACCGAGGTCATGATCAGGGCCGCGGCTGTCACGACGCGCCCGCTGTGCCGCGCGCCGCTGTGCACCGCGCCCAGCGGATTCCCGGTGCGGAGGTAGGACTCCCGCATTCTCGACACGAGGAAGACCTCGTAGTCCATCGCGAGGCCGAACAGCACGGCCAGCAGGATGATCGGCAGGAAGCTGCTGACCGGTCCGGTGGTGTCCACACCGATCAGGTTGCCGAGATGGCCCAGTTGGAAGACGCCGACCGCCGCGCCGAGGGTCGCCGCGATCGAGAGGAGGAAGCCCGCCGCGGCCTTGAGGGGCACCACCAGTGAGCGGAAGACCAGGAGCAGCAGGAGCAGCGACAGCCCGATCACGACGGCGGCGAAGGGGATCAGCGCCGAGTTCAGCTTCGCGGCGACGTCGACGCTCACGGCCGTGCTGCCGGTGACCTGGACGGTGGCGCCGGTGTCCCGCAGGATCGCGGCCCGGTCGTCGCGGATGGTGTTCACCAGGGTCTTGGTGGCCGGGTCGCTGGGCGCGCTGTCCGGTATCACCTGGATGAGCGCGGTGTGGGTGGCCGGGTTGGCCACGGGCTTGCCGACGGTGGCCACGTCGGGCAGCGCGCCGATGGTGGCGGCGACCCGCTGGGCGGCCGTGGTGGGGTCGGAGCTGTGGCTGGTGTCGGCCAGCACGAGGAGCGGGCCGTTGAAACCAGGCCCGAGCTTCTCGCCGACCCTGTCGAAGGCGATGCGCTGTGAGGAGGTGCTGGGCGCGGTGCCGTTGTCGGGCAGGGCGAGGCGCATGTCGTGGGCGGGCCAGGCCAGCGCGCCGAGGGAGGCCACCACCGCGACCAGGGTCAGCAGGGGACGGCGGGTGACCAGCCGGAACCAGCGCTCGGCGGCGTTGGCGGCCGTGTCCACGACGTGCTCGCCGGTACGGCTCAAGACGCGCTCACCGGTACGGCTCACGACGTTCTCGGCAGTACGGCTCACGACATTCTCACCACTACGGCTCACGACGTTCGCGCCGGAACCGCTCACGACGTTCTCCCCGGAACTGCTCACGACGTTCGCGCCGGTGGCGTCGACGGCGTTCTCGCCCACACCGCCGACGGCGCGCTCGCGGCGCATCGCGCGGGAGCCCGGCCTGGGCGTCAGGCGCGTACCGGCGAAGCCGAGGATCGCGGGCAGCAGTGTGATCGCGACCAGTACGGCGATCAGCACCGCACCAGCGGCCGCCAGCCCCATGGCCGTCAGATAGGGGATGCCCACCACGGTGAGGCCGGTCATCGCGATGACCACGGTCAGTCCGGCGAACACCACGGCGCTGCCCGCCGTGCCCACCGCCAGCGCGGCCGACTCCTCCGGCTCCATGCCGTGGGCGAGGTGGAACCGGTGACGGCTGACGATGAACAGGGCGTAGTCGATGCCGACCGCGAGCCCGATCATCAGGGCCAGGCTCTGCGCGGTCGAGGAGATCGAGACGGTCCCGGTGAGCGACAGCGCGCCGAAGATGGCCGTGGCGACGCCGAAGAGGGCCGTGACGACGGGGATTCCGGCGGTCAGCAGGGAGCCGAAGGTCAGAGTGAGGATGACCAGGGCGACGCCGATGCCGATGATGTCGCTGCTGTGGGACTCCGACGGGGCGTTGCCGAACGCGGAGCCGCCGACGTCGACCCGCATGCCCTGCTGGTTCGCCCCGGCCACGGCGGACTTGAGCGCGTCCAGCGCGTGCGGCTCCAACGCGCTCTGCGGGACCTCGTAGCGCACCTGTGCGACGGCGGTGGTGCCGTCGGCGGAGATGGTGTGAGCGTCGAACGGGCTCACCACCTTGGCGACTTGGGGCGAGGACCCGGCCGCGTCCAGAGCGGCCCGGATACGGGCGCTGTCGGCCGGGTCGGTCACCTTCTGGCCGTCCGTCGCGGTGAACACGATCTGTGCGCTCGTGCCGGAGAAGGTGGGGAAGTCGGTCTTCATCCGGTCCAGGGCCCGCTGGGACTCGGAGTCGGGGATCGAGAAGGTGTTGTCGAGCTTGCCGGTGCCACCGAAGGCCGTCATGCAGACCACGGCGGCCGCGACCAGCGCCAACCACAGGGCCAGCATGCGTCGTCGGCGGCGGAAGGCGAGGCGCCCGAGGCGGTGAAGGAAGGCGGGCATGGCGCTCCATGGTGAGAATGCGGTCCCAAAAACTGGCAGTCCTGCCACAATAACAAAGTGGCAGGACTGCCAAGTTTTCGCGGGGCTGGGATACTCGGGGTGTGGAGAGCGCGACAGAACCGGGACGCAGGGAACAGAACAAGCGGCGCACGCATGAGGCGCTGATCCACGCGGCGGCGCGGCTGTTCCAGGAAAACGGCTACGAGGCGACGACCGTGCGGGACATCGCCGCCGCCGCGGGCGTCGGGGAGCGGACCTTCTTCCGCTACTTCCCCTCCAAGGAGAGCCTGATCCTGCAGCACGTCCGGGACTTCATCCCGCTGTTGGAGGAGGCGATCAGGGCCCGCCCGCAGGGCGAATCTCCCCTCGCGGCCCTGCGCAACGCCGTCCTGGGGCTCGCCGCTCGCGATGACTGGGCCGCCGGGATCCTCCTCGCCGGACCGCAGCCCCTGTCGACCGCTCCGTCCGGGCGCGGCGAGCGCTTCCTCCTGTTCGACCTGGAGGAAGCCGTCGCATCGGCGTTCCTGGACCGTATGACGGTGGACGGTGCCGACCCGGCCGCGCCGGAGAACGTGCTGCGGGCGTCCGTCCTGGCCCGCGCGGGAGTGGGCGTGCTGCGTGCCCTGCGGCTCACCTACGCCCGCCTGCCGGAGGCGGCGCGCGACGAGATCGGCGTCCTCGACTTCGCCCACGCGGCCTTCGCGACGCTGACGGATGCGCAGGGGCGCACCTCGTAGGGCACGCAAGCAGGTGTGCCATGGGCTGTTCAGCGGGTGGAAGAACCAGGAACGGTGCTCTGAAGGTTCCCTCCCCGGGTGACCGGGTGAACCTCAACGCTCACCAAACACAAGCCGTGCACGCCGCTACGGTGATGGGGGAGCCTGCTCTCTCACGTGCCCCAGAGCGTGACGTACACCGGGGGCCGGAACCGGGAGGGCGGGACGCCGGCGCCGGGCGCGCGCATGATGCGGGTCGCTGCGGGCGTGTGCAGGAAGTGCAGGAACGCGTCGGTGGCCGGGGAACGACGCTCGGGCTGCAGGACGGTGGCGTGCCACGTGGCGTCCGACGGTGTGGCGGGGGTCTCCAGTATGCGCAGCTCGTCACGCCGGATGCGGGGCGACACCAGATGGGTCAACGCCGGTGCCACCCCCGCGCCCTCGGCGGCGGCCGCCCAGGTCGCGGCCTGGTTGGGGAACACCCGCACGTGTCCCTCGGCCACTCCGAGCCGACGCAGCAGCCGCCCGGAGTCCGCGTCCGGATCGGTCCCGGAGGAATCGACCAGCCACGACCACTGCGGCGGCGGACCGGGCGGCCTCGGCGACCCGGCGCCGATCACCACGACCAACCGGGTGCGGAACAGCGGCTCGCTGACCAGTTCGCCCCTGCGGGCGGCGTTAAGACACGGCCCGAGCGCGACGTCGGCCAGCCGGTTCTCCACCAACACACGTATCTCGTTGCCGGCGGCCACCCCGAACGAGGTCTCGGTCCTGCGCCCCGAGCGACAGGCGAAGGCCTCCACGAGCGACGGGAGCACGAACTCGGCCAGCGTGCTCGTGGCGACGACCCGCAGTTCGTCGGGCGCACCCCGGGCCGCCCGCACCGCAGCCTCGGCTTCAGCGCTCAGCGCGACCATCCGCGACGCGACCGGCAGCAGCCGCGCCCCGGCGGGCGTCAGACGCATCCCACCACCGCCGGTGCGCCGGATGAGTGGATCGCCGAAGTGGGTGCGCAGCGCGGCGAGCGCCTGTGACACCGCGGACTCGCTCACGTTCAGAGTCCGCGCCGCGGCGCCCACCGAACCGAGCCGGGCAACCAGCACGAAGGTGCTGAGCTGCGTAACGGTCACTATCCGATTTTCTCGCATTTAGGGCGATAAGTGAATGCTTATACAGCCATTGCGCGACCAGTGTGGAAGAGCGCAGCATCAATGCAGCAACGGGCACAGCGTGTGAGGAGGGCCCGATGCAGGTTCCGGCTGCATTCCAGTACGAGAGAGCCACCAGCCTCGAGCAGGCGATCGAGCTGCTCACACGGTATGGCCCCGAGGCCCGGGTCGTGGCGGGCGGACACAGTCTGCTGCCGATGATGAAGCTGCGGCTGGCCCAGCCCGAAGCCCTGATCGACATCAACGGCCTCGGCGAGCTGGCGTTGATCCGGGTGGACGGGCACGACCTGGCCGTCGGAGCGATGGTCCGCCACGCGGAGCTGCTCGCCTCGCCGGTTGTCGGCGAACACTTCCCCATCCTGAGGGACGCGGAGCGGGTCATCGCCGATCCGCTCGTCCGCAACCGGGGCACCGTGGGCGGCTCGCTGTGCCAGGCCGATCCGTCGGAGGACCTGTCCGCGGCGTTCTCGGCACTGCGGGCGACCCTGGTCGCCCAGGGCCCGGGAGGCAGGCGCACCATCGGGATCAGGGAGTTCTTCCTCGGGCCGTACGAGACCGCGCTGAACGAAGCGGAGCTCTTGGTGGAGATCCGAGTGCCCATCCGTTCGCACGCCAGCGCCTACCGCAAGGTCGAGCGCAGGGTGGGCGACTGGGCGGTCGTCGCCGCGGGAGCGGTGCTGGAGATCTCCGACGGGGTCATCACCGAGGCAGGGATCGGACTGACCGCGGTGGGTGCCCGACGGTTCGTGGCCGAGCAGGCGGAGGACTTCCTGCGCGGCGGACGGCCGGACGACGAGGGCTTCGCCGAGGCGGGCCGGATCGCCGCACAGGAGTGCAGGCCGACGGCCGACCAGCGCGGCCCGGTCGACTACAAGCGGCATCTGGCCGGGGAGCTCACCACGCGGGCGCTGCGCGCCGCCGCCGCGCGTGCCCAGGGGCAGGAGGCGTGACATGCGGATCACGGTGACCGTGAACGGCGAGCAGTACACGAGGGACGTGGAACCCAGGCTGCTGCTCGTGCACTTCCTGCGCGACGAACTCGGACTCACCGGCACCCACTGGGGCTGCGACACCTCCAACTGCGGGGTGTGCGCCGTCTGGCTGGACGGGACGCCGGTCAAGTCCTGCACCGTACTCGCGGTGATGGCCGACGGCCACGAGGTGGGGACCGTCGAGGGCCTGGCGCACGGGGCCGAACTCGACCCGGTGCAACAGGGATTCATCGCCTGCCACGGGCTGCAGTGCGGCTTCTGCACGCCGGGGATGATGATGACGGCACGCTGGCTGCTCGACCACAACGCGGATCCGTCGGAGGAGGACATCCGCGAGGCCATCTCCGGACAGATGTGCCGCTGCACCGGTTACGAGAACATCGTGCGCTCCATCCGCTGGGCCGCCGAGCACGGCGGCGGGACGCAGACTGCGGACGTGGCCGCGGACACCGAGCCGGCGCCCGGCCGCGAGGAGGTGCGGGCATGACGACCACCGAGGAACGGCCGGTCGGCTTCGGACGGATGCCCCGCAAGGAGGACGCGCGGTTCGTCCGCGGCCACGGGACCTACGTCGACGACGTACGGCTGCCCGGGATGCTGTACGGCGCGATCCTGCGCAGCCCACTGGCACACGCCCGGATCGTGTCCGTCGACACCAGCGCCGCCGAGGCACACCCGAAGGTCAAGGCCGTGATCACCGGGGAGACCCTGGCCGGTCTCGGGCTGGCCTGGATGCCCACGCTCTCGTACGACACGCAGGCGGTGCTCGCCACCGACAAGGTGCGCTTCCAGGGCCAGGAGGTCGCCTTCGTCGTAGCCGAGGACCGGTACGCCGCCCGGGACGCCCTCGAGCTGATCGACGTGGAGTACGAACCGCTGCCGCCGGTCGTCGACGCCCGCCGGGCGCTCGACCCGGACGCGCCGGTGATCCGCGACGACAAGGAGCATCAGAGCGACAACCACATCTTCGACTGGTCGGCGGGCGACAAGGAGCGAACCGACGAGGTCTTCGCGGCCGCCGACGTCGTGGTGGAGCAGGACATGCTCTACCCGCGGGTGCACCCGGCGCCGCTGGAGACCTGCGGCACCGTGGCCGACATGGACGCCATCACCGGGAAGCTGACGGTGTGGTCCACCACCCAGGCCCCGCACGCCCACCGCACGATCTACGCGATGGTGGCCGGCATCCCGGAGCACAAGATCCGGATCATCTCCCCGGACATCGGGGGCGGCTTCGGCAACAAGGTCGGCATCTACCCCGGTTACGTGTGCGCGGTCGTCGGCTCGATCGTCACCGGCAAGCCGGTGAAGTGGGTGGAGGACCGCTCGGAGAACCTGATGAGCACCTCCTTCGCCCGCGACTACCACATGCACGGCGAGATCGCGGCGACGAAGGACGGGAAGATCCTGGGCCTGCGCGTCCATGTCATCGCCGATCACGGCGCGTTCAACGCCACCGCACAGCCGACCCAGTTCCCGGCCGGCTTCTTCGGCGTCTTCACCGGCTCGTACGACCTGGCTGCCGCCCACTGCACCGTGACCGGCGTCTACACCGACAAGGCCCCCGGCGGCGTCGCCTACGCCTGCTCGTTCCGCGTCACCGAGGCCGTGTACCTGGTCGAGCGGATGGTCGACGTGCTCGCGGACAGGCTCGGCACGGACCCGGCCGCGCTGCGGATGCGCAACCTGCTGCGGCCGGGGCAGTTCCCGTACAAGACACAGACGGGGTGGGAGTACGACTCCGGCGACTACCCGCGCGCCCTACGGCTGGCCATGGACATCGCGCACTACGAGGACCTGCGCCGGGAGCAGGCCGAAAAGCGCGAGCGCGGCGAGCTGATGGGCATCGGGGTCAGCTTCTTCACCGAGGCCGTCGGCGCCGGTCCGCGGAGGCACATGGACATCCTCGGTCTTGGCATGGCCGACGGCGCCGAGCTGCGCGTGCACCCGACCGGCAAGGCCGTCCTGCGGATCTCCGTGCAGACCCAGGGGCAGGGCCACGAGACGACGTTCGCGCAGATCGTCGCCGAGGAACTGGGCATCCCGCCCGAGGACGTCGAGGTGGTGCACGGGGACACCGACCAGACCCCGTTCGGGCTCGGCACCTACGGATCCCGCTCGACGCCGGTGTCCGGCGCCGCGGCCGCGATGGTCGCCCGCAAGGTGCGCGAACGCGCGAAGATCGTCGCCTCCGCGATGCTCGAAGTGAGCCCGGACGACCTGGAGTGGGAGAAGGGCCGCTGGTATGTCACCGGCGACCCCGACCAAGGACGGACCATGGCCGAGATCGCGCTCGCCGCACACTCCAACCTGGAGCTGCCCGAGGGCGTCGAGGGCCACCTGGACGCGACGTGCGTCTACAACCCGCCGAACCTCACCTTCCCCTTCGGCGCATACATTTGCGTCGCCGACGTGGACGCGGACACCGGCCAGGTGAAGGTCCGCAGGTTCATCGCCGTGGACGACTGCGGCAACCGGATCAACCCCATGATCGTCGAGGGTCAGGTGCATGGCGGACTCGCCGACGGCCTCGGCATGGCGCTCATGCAGGTGATCGCCTTCGACGAGGACGGCAACTGTCTCGGCGGGTCGTTCATGGACTACCTCCTGCCCACCTCGGTCGAATGCCCGTCCTGGGAGCTCGGCGAGACCGTCACCCCTTGCCCCCATCACCCCATCGGAGCCAAGGGCGTCGGCGAGTCCGCCACGGTGGGCTCACCTGCCGCGGTGGTCAACGCCGTGGTCGACGCGCTGAAGCCGCTCGGCGTACGCCATGTCAACATGCCGCTGACGCCCGCCGCGGTGTGGCGGGCCGCCCAGGGCCGGCCGCTGCGCACCGACCTGGCGATCACCTGAGGTGCCGGCGATGACGAACACCGAACTGCTGAACCGCGCGGACGTGCTCCGGCACGGCCGTACCCCGTTCGTCCTGGCCACCGTCGTCCACGCGGAACGGCCCACGAGCGCCAGGCCCGGGGACAGCGCGCTGGTGCTGCCCGACGGCACCCTCGAGGGCTTCGTGGGCGGCACATGCGCCGAGACGACGGTGCAACTGCAGGGCCTGCGGGTGCTGGAGACCGGGGAGTCGCTGCTGCTGAGGATCACGCCCGCCGCGGACACCGGCACCGAAGGCGCGCAGGATCGTGTCGAAGGTCTGGTCACGGTGGCCAACCCCTGCCTGTCGGGCGGCACGCTCGACATCTTCCTGGAGGCCAACCTCCCCCCGGCGTTGGCCTACGTATACGGTCACGCCCCCATCGCCCGCGCCCTGCTCGACGTCGGTCGTGCGCTCGGCCTCGAGGCCCGGGCGGCCTCGCCCGGGGAGCCGCTGCCGCCCGATCTGGACGTCGTCGTCGTCGCCACCCACGGCCGCGACGAGGAGAAGGTACTGATCGAGGCCGCACGAGCCGGGGTCCCGTACATCGGGCTGGTGGCCAGTCCCAAGCGTGGCGCGGCGGTGCTCGCCGGGCTGGACATCACCGAGGAACGACGCGCGCGCATCCACACCCCGGCCGGCCTGGACATCGGCGCGCGGACCCCGGCGGAGATCGCGCTGTCGGTGTACGCCGAGATCATCGCACTGCGGCCGCAGGTGGCCCGAGCCGCACGCCCCGCGGCCGGGTCCGCCGCGCCGCAGGCCGTGGCCGAGAACGTGGATCCCGTGTGCGGCATGACCGTGGCGATCACGCCCGCCACCCTCTCACTCGACCGGGCCGCCGGCAGGGTGTACTTCTGCGGGCCGGGGTGCCAGCACGCCTTCGCCGACGACCCCTCCCGGTACGCGCATGCCTGACCTCGACGCCCTCGTACCCGATGTCGCCGCCCTGCGCTCGCGTCTGGACGCCGTCGGCTACCTGGCCGACGACGCCCTGGCCACGGCGCTGCTGCTGGCCGTGCGCATGCGGCAGCCGATCCTGCTGGAGGGCGAGCCCGGAGTCGGCAAGACCGAGGCGGCCCGCGCGCTCGCCGCCGTGCTCGACACCCTGCTGATCCGGCTGCAGTGCTATGAAGGACTGTCCTCGGCCGAGGCGCTCTACGAGTGGAACTATCCACGGCAACTACTGGCCATCCGGCTGGCCGAGTCCCGCGGGGAGCCCCTGCGGGACGCCGACCTGTTCACCGAGGACTATCTGCTGCCACGGCCGCTGCTCGCCGCGATATGCCATCCGGGGCCGCGCCCGGCGGTGTTGCTCATCGACGAGGTGGATCGCGCCGACGACGAGTTCGAGGCGTTCCTCCTGGAACTGCTCGCCGATGCCGCGGTCACCATCCCCGAGCTCGGCACCCGGACGGCTGTGGTGCCGCCGGTGGCCGTACTGACCTCCAACCGCACCCGGGATCTGCACGACGCCCTCAAACGCCGCTGCCTCTACCACTGGATCGACTACCCGGACACCGCACGCGTCGCCGCGATCATCCGCAGACGGCTACCGGAGTCGGCCCAGTGGCTGGCCACGCATGTGGCGCGCGGAGTGGCGCGCCTGCGTGCCCGGCAGGAGCTCACCAAGCCGCCCGGCATCGCCGAGGCGATCGACTGGGCCGGCGCGCTGCACGCGCTGGGGCTCACCGTTCTCGACGCCGACGCCGCCGACCGCACCCTGGGGGCGGTCCTCAAGTACGCCGAGGACCTGGAGGCCGTGCGCCGGGCCGGACTGGAGGAGCTGGTCGACGCCGAGGCCGGTTCCGATGCCTGACCTGCCGGAACTCGCCGCCTCGTTCAGCGCCGCCCTGCACGACGCGGGGATCGCGGTGGGCCCCGACCGTACCCGGAGCTTCGCTCGGGCGCTCACCCTGCTGGCACCGTCGACGACGCGCGAGCTGCGGCACTGCGCGCTCGCCACCCTGGTGTCCGACCCCGAGCAGATCGAACCGTTCGACGCGGTCTTCCGCGAGGTCTTCGGCGGCCCGGCCGACCGCGAAGCACAACGCGGGCAACCCGGCGACCCGGCCCGATCGCTCGGGGACACCGTTCCCGGCCGCGTCCCCGGCACTCGGAAGGTCACCGGGGACGGACGCGGCCGGGAGGCCGACGCACAGCCGCGGGAGGCTCCCGTACCCCTCGCGGCCAGTCCGCTCGACCGTCTCGCCGGCCGCGACTTCGCGGAGCTGTCCGCCGAGGAACTGGCGCGGCTCTCCGAAGTGATGCGCACCATGGTGCTTCGCACCCCGACCCGGCCGTCCCGCCGGCGCCGCACCGCGCACCACGGTGCGCGCATCGACGTGCGCCGCACCCTCTCGGTCAGCCGGCGCACCGGCGGATACCCGCTGCGGCTATGCCGCTTCGTGCCTCGCACCCGCCCCCGCGACCTCATCGTGCTCTGCGACATCTCCGGATCGATGGAGCCCTATGCCCGCGCGATGCTCCAACTGCTCTACTGTGCCGCCCGCGCCACTCACGCCGAGGTCTTCACCTTCGCCACCCGCCTCACACGCCTCACGCCCGTCCTGCGGCGGGCCGGGCCGGACGACGCCCTGGCACGGGCGGGCCGGGCGGCCCCGGACTGGTCCGGGGGCACCCGGATAGCGGAGTGCCTGGCGGAGTTCAACGAGCGGTTCGGCCGGCGCGGCATGGCGCACGGCGCCGTGGTCGCCATCATCTCCGACGGCTGGGACACCGGAGCGCCCGCCGACCTCGCCACCCACATGGCACGGCTGTCCCGGGTCGCCTACCGCGTCGTATGGGTCAACCCGCGCACGGCGAGCCCGCGCTACCGTCCGCTCGTGGCCGGCATGGCTGCGGCACTGCCCTACTGCGACGCCGTCGTCAGCGCCCACAACCTCGAGGCCCTGGGCGACTTCACCGCTGTGCTGTCCGCCCCGCGCCGCCGCCGATGACCCAGGCACCACCCTCTGAACCTTCGTCAGTTCATGCTCAGTGACGGGGCTCTCAGTGCGGTCCGGAGTGCCGTTCCGTACCCTGGTTCCGCCTGTCGACCCCGAGGGCGGAGCGGAGCAGCAATCGGTCCGTGTCGATGCCTGAAGAGCAGGCGGGAAATCAGTGGGAAGCCAGCCGTTGTAGAGTGAAAACCGCCCTTGACCTGCACAAGCAGGCAGGGAGCCGAACAGCAGGAGCACCCAAATGCTGCGTACTCTATTCAAGTCCAAGATCCACCGTGCCACTGTCACCCAGGCCGACCTGCACTACGTCGGATCCGTCACGATCGACGCCGACCTGCTCGACGCCGCGGATCTGCTGCCGGGTGAGCTCGTGCACATCGTCGACATCACCAACGGCGCCCGGCTGGAGACGTACGTCATCGAGGGCGAGCGCGGTTCCGGGGTCGTCGGGATCAACGGGGCGGCGGCCCATCTCGTGCATCCCGGAGATCTGGTGATCATCATCAGTTACGCTCAGGTCTCCGACGCCGAGGCGCGGGCACTGCGGCCGAGGGTCGTGCACGTGGACCACGACAACCGGATCGTGGCCCTCGGCGCCGATCCGTCCGAACCGGTGCCGGGCTCGGACCAGGAGCGCAGCCCGCAGGCGGTCACCGTCTGAACCCCGGGCCCGGGGCAGCGGCTGGGCAAGCAGACGACCCGAGGACGCGAGGAGTTGCCCATGAGCGACACAGAGATCCGCGACGACCGTGCGGGCGGCCGCCTCGAAGCCTTCGCCGGGG
Organism: Streptomyces sp. NPDC058086; assembly: GCF_042885015.1. NCBI lineage: Bacteria > Bacillati > Actinomycetota > Actinomycetes > Kitasatosporales > Streptomycetaceae > Streptomyces > Streptomyces sp. NPDC058086. The sequence goes on from NZ_JBHVST010000035.1 coordinate 74,764, forward strand.
ACGAAGTCGTCGGCCACATCGAGTACTTCGTCCTCGAGGCCCCCGCGCGCGCCCTCGTCCCCGTGCACACCATCGTGGAACCCGAGCACGAGGGGAAGGGCATCGCGGGCTCCCTCGCCCGCGAGCTGTACGGCATCGCCGCGCGCGAGGACATCGTGGTCGCGCCCCTGTGCCCGTACGTCGTGAAGTGGGCGGCGCGCCACCCCGAGGAGGCTCCGGCGGCCGACCCGCAGCTGCTCGGGGCGGCGGTGGAGTGGCTCAAGACGCACCCCGGGCGCTTCTGATGAACCGATCGGGTCCCCTCGCCCTGCTGCACACCTCGCCCCTGCACATCCCCGTCTTCGAGGCGCTGCGCGACGAGGACCACCACGGGCTGGAACTGCGGCACCTGGTGGACGAGGAACTGTTGGCCCGGGCCCGGAGCGAGGGCCCGGCCGCGGTGGCCGGCGAGGTGCGGGCGGCGCTCGACCGGGCGGTCGCCGACGGGGCGCGTGCCGTGCTGTGCACCTGCTCGACCATCGGCGCCGTCGCCGAGGAGGCGGGCGCCGGGGTACCCGTGCTCCGGGTGGACCGTCCGATGGCCGCCGCCGCGGTCGCCAAGGGCCCTCGTGTGGTGGTCGTCGCGACGTCGGAGAGCACCTTGGGGCCGACGGTCGCCCTCGTCGAGCAGGAGGCCCGCGCCGCCGGACGCTCCGTACAGGTTCGTACGCTGCTGGTCGACGGGGCCTGGGCCCGTTTCGAGGCGGGCGACACCGACGGGTACGTCCGCAGCGTGGCGGCGGCCGCCGACTCGGTCACCGACGCCGACGCGATCGTCCTCGCCCAGGCGTCGATGACCCCGGCCCAGCGGCTGACCACGACCGCGGTCCCAGTACTGTCCAGCCCCCGCCCGGGGCTCGCGGCCGGCGCGGACGCGGTGCGCCACGGGTAGACGCGGCATGGGCGGACGTGTCATGGCCGGATGTGCCATGGCCGGACGTGCCATGGATGGACGCGCGACCGGTGGACCGGCCCGGTCGGTCTGGTCCAACTGGTCCGCACGCCTTGCGCGACGGGGTGACTGGGGGAGCGGTGGCCGGGTACGTGTGGGACAAGTCCAGGGCCGACGTATCGACTGGCTGGAGGACACCATGACGCATCCGAACCCCGATCCGGTGCAACCGGGTCCCACGCCCGGGCCGGGCCCCGACCGCCCGCAGCCCTTCCCGGACCCCCACCCCTTCCCGGACCCGACCCCGGATCCGGGCCCTCACCCCCCACCGAAGCCCACCCCTCCGCCGACCCCGGTGCCGCAGCCGCCGGGGCCCGAGCCGACCCCGCCGAGCCCCGGCCCCGTGCCGCCGAGCCCCGGCCCGGTGCCGCCGGGCCCCGAGCCGGTACCGAACCCCGAACCGGGACCCCCGCTCACGTGAACAGCCGAGCGAACGGGTGAACGACAGAGGCCGTCACACCCCGGGTTCCAGGGATGTGACGGCCTCGGTGGCGCGGAATACCCGTACGCCCGGTACCCGTACGCCCGGTACCTGTATGCCTGGTACCCGTGCGTCCGCCTACGCCTCGACCTCCGACCGGTCGCCGCCCCACAGCGTGTGGAACGAGCCCTCCCGGTCGACGCGCCGATAGGTGTGCGCCCCGAAGAAGTCCCGCTGCCCCTGCGTCAGGGCGGCGGGCAGCCGCTCGGCGCGCAGCGCGTCGTAGTAGGCGAGCGCCGCGGAGAAACCGGGTGCGGGCACGCCCTGGCGAGTGGCGGCCACCAGGACCTCCCGCCAGTCGTCCTGCGCCGCCGCGATCTCCTGCGCGAACGTCTTGTCGGACAGCAGGCTCGGCAGGTCGGGCCGGGCGTCGTACGCGGAGCGGATCCGGTCGAGGAACGCGGCCCGGATGATGCAGCCGCCGCGCCAGATCGCGGAGATGGCGCCGAGGTCGATGTCCCAGTCGTACTGGTCGCTGCCCGCGCTGATCTCGTGGAAGCCCTGCGTGTACGACACGATCTTCGAGGCGTACAGCGCCTGCTCCACCCGGTCCGCGAAGGCCGCCGCCTCCGACTCGCCGAGCGGCTTCGCCTTGGGGCCCGAGAGCTCCCGGGAGGCGGCGCGCAGATCGGCGTGCCCGGACAGCGAGCGGGCGAAGACCGCCTCCGCGATGCCGGACACCGGAACACCCAGGTCCAGCGCGATCTGCACGGTCCAGCGGCCCGTGCCCTTCTGCTCCGCGCGGTCCTGGACCACGTCCACGAAGGGTTTGCCCGTCGCCGCGTCCACGTGCGACAGGACCTCAGCCGTGATCTCGATCAGGTAGGAGTCGAGGCGGCCGGTGTTCCAGGTGCGGAAGATGTCGGCGATCTGCGCGGGGGAGTACCCGGCGACATCGCGCAGCAGCTGGTAGGCCTCGCCGATCAGCTGCATGTCGGCGTACTCGATGCCGTTGTGCACCATCTTCACGAAATGCCCGGCGCCGTCGGGACCGCAGTGGGTCACGCAGGGAGAGCCGTCCGGCGCCTTCGCGGAGATCTTCTCCAGCATCGGACCGAGCGACGCGTACGACTCCTTCGAGCCGCCCGGCATGATGCTCGGCCCGTTCAGCGCGCCCTCCTCGCCGCCGGACACGCCCGTGCCGACGAAGTGGATGCCCTGGCCCCGCAGGTCGCGCTCCCGGCGCCGGGTGTCCTCGAAGTGCGCGTTGCCACCGTCGATGATCATGTCACCGGGCTCGAGAAGCGGGGCGAACTCCTGGATCACCGCGTCGGTCGGCTCACCGGCCTTCACCATGATCATCAGACGTCGCGGCCGCTCCAGCGCCTCGACGAACTCCTTCGCGGTCTCCGTCGCCACGAAATCGCCCTCGTGGCCGAATTCCTCCACCAGCGCGTGCGTCCGGGCCGCGGTCCTGTTGTGCACGGCGACCGTGTAGCCGTTGCGGGCGAAGTTACGGGCGAGATTGCGCCCCATGACCGCGAGACCCGTGACACCGATCTGGGCTGAGTTGCTCATACGGTTGGCTCCTAAGAGATCCGGTAAGAGGTCTTTGTATTCTTTGGTATCTGTTGGTATCTGCCGGTATCAGTCGGTATCGGTACTGCCGGTGATCCTGCCGTTCCTGTTCGTCAGTATTCCTCCGGCCATCCTGACGCGTCGGCGACGGGTACGCAGAAGAACGACCCGCTGCCTTTCCGGGCGAGGGAGCGGCGCCCGGGGCGCACAGCACGGCCGATTGCGCTCTTGTCATGGCCTGTTCGCAGCGTTTACTTTTGCCGCTCCTGACGCATGTCGAGGGGGCTCCCACATGGCCGTACGCGGCCGGCACCGCCGGTATCAGCCGAACAGGATCAACCGCGCCTCACTCACCGTCACGGCGGGCGGCGCCGGAATGGCACTCCCGCTGATCGGCACCGGCGTCGCACACGCGGCCGACGTGGACACCTGGAACAAGGTCGCCGCCTGCGAGTCCACCGACAACTGGAGCATCAACACCGGCAACGGCTACTACGGCGGACTGCAGTTCACCCAGTCCACCTGGGAGGCGTACGGGGGGCAGGTCTACGCTCCGCGTGCGGATCAGGCCACCAAGGACCAGCAGATCGCCATCGCCGAGAAGGTGCTCAAGGGCCAGGGGCCCGGTGCCTGGCCGGTCTGCTCGGTGCGCGCCGGTCTCACCCGGGGTGGGGACACCCCCGACATCACCCCGGCCGCCGAGCGGACCGGCACCAAGTCCGGCACCTCGCCCCAGACCAGCAAGCGCTCCGTACGCGACGTCCAGCCGCAGACCACACCGCAGTCGCGGGCCGGCACCGCCGAGATGTACACGGTCGTCCACGGCGACACGCTCTCCGGCATCGCGGGATCCCGCCACGTCCAGGGCGGTTGGCAACGGCTGTACGACGCGAACCGGACCACCGTCGGCTCCGACCCGGACCTGATCCTCCCGGGCCAGCGGCTGAACCTGCGAGGCAAGGGCCAGACCCCGGCACACACCGAGAGCACTCCCTCGTCCGCGTCGAAGAAGCAGAAGACCTCCGCCAAGCCGTCCACGCACACGACGTCCCCGCACAAGACCTCCTCGCACATGACGTCCTCGGACACCGCCAAGAAGACCGACACGCTCGTCGCCCCCGTGCACGCCGCGACCGGCACGGCCTACCATGCCGCCGGTGCCTCCTGGTCGAAGGGCTACCACACGGGCGTCGACTTCCCGGTGCCCACCGGCACCTCCGTGAAGGCGGTCGCCGCGGGCCAGGTCGTCAGCGCGGGCTGGGGCGGCTCGTTCGGCTACCAGGTGGTGATCCGGCACGCCGACGGCCGCTACACCCAGTACGCCCATCTGTCGGCGATCTCGGTGAAGGACGGGCAGAGCGTGGTGGGCGGACAGCGCATCGGCCGCTCCGGCTCCACGGGCAACAGCACGGGCCCGCATCTGCACTTCGAGGTGCGGACGGGGCCCGGTTTCGGCACGGACGTCGACCCGGTCGCCTACCTGAGGGCGGGCGGCGTCAGGATTTGACGCGTGTGCGGTGGTGGTGGTCCAGCAGAGGTGTCGCCACTACGTAGGGCCCGCACAGGGGGCCGAAATAGGCCAGCGCGGGCGGCGCGTCCTCCTCGGACGACTCGGGTGAGTCGGCCGGGTCGGGCGCGCTCTCCGCGGCCCTCGCCATCGCCGGAGCCGGTACGAGGACGTCCTCGCCGCGATCCACGCCGAGTCCGCTCCCGAGCCCGGCGCCGAGTCCGTTCCCGAACTCGGCGTCGAACGCCTTCCCGAGCCCCGTGCCGAGTCCGTTCCCGAACTCGGCGTCGAACGCCTTCCCGAGCCCCGCGCCGAGTCCGCTTCCGAGCCCCGCGTCGAATGTGTCTGCGAGTTCGGCGTTGAACGTCCCCCCGAACCCCGCGCCGAAGGTTTCTCCGTGGCCCGTGGTCGGCTCGACCTCGTGGCCCGGTCCCGCGGACTGCTCGGGCAGGGCCGCGAGCAGCAGCGCCTCCAACGCGGAGTCCGGCGTGGCCGGTTCCGGCTCGGGCGCGGTCTCCGCGGCGGCGGGTGCGGGTGCGGCGACCTCGGCGGTGTCCCGGGCGCTGCCGATCTGCTCGGTCGTGAGCAGGATCAGACCGCCCGCCGCGACGACTCCGCAGGCCAGCGCGAGCACGGTGCCCGTCTCGCCGTAGCGGAAGGTCTCGCCGAACATCGTGATGCCGACAGCGGCCGCCACGACGGGGTTGACGACCGTCAGCGTGGCCAGCGGCGCCGCGAGACCGCCGCCCCGGTAGGAGGCCTGCGACAGCAGCATCCCGGCCGTCGCGAAGACACCTATGAGGGCGAGGCTCGGCAGGTCGGAGAGCGAGACCTGGTGCGACCAGTCCACCGCGACGGTCTTGGTGAACACCGAGGACATGCTGAAGGCTATGCCTGAGCCCACCGCGAGCATCACGCTGCGCACGGCCGGGTGCCGGTGCGCGGCGCGGCCCGCCACCATGAAGGCCGCCACCGCGCCGCCCGACACCACGGCCAGCACCGTGATCTGGGTGTCACTCAGGGACTGCGAATCCGCCGAGCCGACCAGGGCGAGCAGGACCGCGAGGCCGCCCGTGGCCATGATCGCGCCACGCCAGGCGGTCGCCCCGGCCTTGCGGCCGACGAAGACGGCCGCCATGGGGAGCGCGAACACGATGGTCAGCGCGCCCAGCGGCTGCACCAGGCTCAGCGGGCCGTAGGCGAGCGCCACCACGTGCAGCACCCCGCCGACGCCGCTCAGGGCGACCGCCGCCCACCAGCCGGGGCGGCGCAACGGCGCGTACGTCTGGTCGGGAGAGGTCAGCGCGACCTGCTCCTGGACGATCGCGCCGCCCGCGTACGCAACGGCGGAGACGAACGAGAGCAGGACGGACAGCGCGAGCGCGCTCATGAGTCCCTCCTCTGCGTGCGGCGGGGGCGCTGTGCCCGGCGCGGCGAACGATCGGCCTTCATATCCACTACGATGCCTCGCGCATCCGTTCACGTCGTCGTACCTGAGCAGGCAATGAGTAGTACTGCCGATGGAGTACGACTCGCCCCATGTCCTCCCCTGGGTGGGCGACATGAGGGGGAGACCCTCCGGTGAGAACCCCTAGGGGGCTTGGTACTACTGCTGTTCGTGGAACTCGACCCGGAACTCGTGGCGCTCGGCTCGCTCGGCGGCTTCTTCGTACTACGCACCGGCGTACCGCCTCGTGCCCCGCTGCCGACGCTCGCACAGGCGTACGCGTCTCCCCGAGACGATGATCCCAGAGATGTCTGGTCGGATCCTCTGAATTTTCGCGTCCGGAAGGTCGCGGCGAGTCTGCGGGCGCCCGAGGACCGGATCGCGGTCTCGGTGGCGCAGCTGGGCCTCGCGGCCCGTCTGTGGTCGGTCTCGCTCGGCGTCGCCGCGCTGTACGGGCGGCTGCCGGACCTCGATCCGGGGCTGCTGCGGTGGGATCCGGACGGCAGTGCTCCGGACGACCTGTGGCTGTCCGAGGTACGCGCACTGCCGGTGGCGGCCATCGGAGAGGTCGTACGGGACGGCCACCTCGCCCCGCTGGCGGCGGCTCTGCGCACCCGATACCGCATGTCGGAGGGCCTGTTGTGGGGGAACGCGGGCTCGGCGCTCGCGGGTGCCTGGCGCCAGCTGCACCGCTGGGCCGAGGCCAACGGCCGTACGGACGTGGCCGATCGGGCCCGCGCCCTCGCCGCCGACCTGTTCACGCATCCCGACCTGTCCGCGACCGTCGACTCCCGTACCCTCCGCCGCCGCAGCTGCTGCCTCTACTACCGGATCCCCGGCGGCGGCCTCTGCGGCGACTGCTGCTTCGACCGCCCGCCGGGCCGGACGAGGGGCGGGGCTCCGGGCCGCCGCTGAGATTCGCGGTCTTCCCCAAGCGTCCCTTCTGGGTGACCATGAAGGGCACCAGCCGGTATCCGGTACGACGGGGGGCTCTGCGTGCGAGTGGGACTGCTGACCCGGGAGTACCCGCCGGACGTGTACGGCGGCGCGGGCGTCCATGTCGAGTTCCTCGCCCGGGAGTTGCGGACCCTCACGGACCTGGATGTGCACTGCTGGGGCGAGGGCGCCGCGGGCGGTGTCGTGCGCCACCGGTCGTGGTCCTCGCTCGACGGCGCCAACGACGCGCTGCGCACCTTCTCCGTGGACCTCGCCATGGCCGCCGCCCTCGAAGGCCGTGAACTCGTCCACTCGCACACCTGGTACGCCAACCTCGCCGGTCATTTCGGCAAGCTCCTGTACGACATCCCGCACATCATGACCGCCCACTCCCTGGAGCCGTCGCGCCCCTGGAAGGCCGAGCAGCTCGGCGGTGGCTACGCCCTGTCCAGCTGGGCCGAGCGCACCGCCATCGAGGCAGCCGACGCCGTCATCGCCGTCTCCGGCGCCATGCGCGAGGACATTCTCACCTGCTACCCCGCCCTGGACCCGGCGACGGTGCGCGTCGTGCACAACGGCATCGACACCACCCTCTACCGGCCGGACCACGGCACGGACGTCCTGGAGCGCATCGGCATCGACACCGCGCGCCCCTATGTCCTGTTCGTCGGCCGCATCACCCGCCAGAAGGGCGTACCCCACCTGCTGCGCGCGGTACGCGGCATCGATCCGGCCGTGCAGGTGGTGCTGTGCGCGGGCGCCCCCGACACTCCCGAGATCGACCGGGAGTTCCGTGATCTCTTCCAGGAGTTGAGTGCCGTACGCCAGGGGCTGCACTGGATCCCGCAGATGCTGCCCCGCCCGGACGTCGTCCAACTCCTCACGCACGCCGCCGTCTTTGTCTGCCCCTCGGTGTACGAGCCGCTCGGCATCGTCAACCTGGAGGCGATGGCCTGCGGCACGGCCGTGGTGGCATCCCGGGTCGGTGGGATACCCGAGGTGGTCGAGGACGGCGTGACGGGTGTCCTGGTGCCGGTCGAGGAGGACTTCGAGGCGGGTCTGGCGCTCGCCCTCGACTCCGTGCTCGCCGACCCCCGGGCCGCCCGGCGGATGGGCGAGGCCGGACGGGAGCGCGCGGTGCGGGAGTTCGGATGGGACGCGGTGGCCCGGCGGACCGTCCAGCTTTACGAGGAAGTCCTCAAACCGGGGTAACCATCGGACAGGTGTAGTTCAAGCGACGGGGCCGGCCCGGCACAGCGGGCGCGGCTCGACCGGGCTTAGAGGGGCGGCGGCATGCGGCGCGGTGGACCTTCGGTGCTGGGAATCGTACTTGCGGGTGGAGAGGGCAAACGGCTCATGCCCCTCACCGCGGACCGCGCGAAACCCGCGGTCACCTTCGGCGGGACGTACCGCCTGGTGGACTTCGTACTCTCCAATCTCGTCAACGCCGACATCCTGCGCATCTGCGTCCTGACGCAGTACAAGTCGCACTCCCTGGACCGTCATGTGACCACGACCTGGCGGATGTCGAGCCTGCTCGGCAACTACGTCACACCGGTCCCGGCCCAGCAGCGGCTCGGCCCGCGCTGGTACCTGGGCAGCGCGGACGCGATCCTGCAGTCCCTCAACCTCGTGCACGACGAACGGCCCGACTACATCGCGGTGTTCGGCGCCGACCACGTCTACCGCATGGACCCGCGGCAGATGCTCGCCCAGCACATCGAGGGCGGCGCGGGTGTGACCGTCGCCGGGATACGGGTGCCGCGCGCCGAGTCGTCCTCCTTCGGGGTCATCAGCCCCGGCTCCGACGGGCAGACCGTGGACGGCTTCCTGGAGAAGCCCGCCGATCCGCCGGGCCTGCCCGACGACCCCGAGTGCGTCTTCGCCTCGATGGGCAACTACATCTTCACCACCAAGGCCTTGGTGGAGGCGCTCCAGCGGGACGCCGAGGACGTGCACTCGGTGCACGACATGGGCGGATCGATTCTGCCGATGCTCACCGACCGCGGCGAGGCGCAGCTCTACGACTTCAGCGACAACCACGTGCCCGGCGAGACCACCCGCGACCAGGGCTACTGGCGTGACGTGGGCACCCTCGACGCCTACTACGACGCCCACATGGACCTGATCGCCGAACGCCCCGCCTTCAACCTCTACAACCGCAGCTGGCCCATCTACACCAGTTCCGGACAGCTCTCCCCGGCACGATTCAACGCCGGCGGCATCGCGAGCGAGTCGATCGTCAGCGCGGGCTCTCTGATCCGGGGGCAGGTCACGCGGTCCGTGCTCTCGCCGGGTGTCGTGGTCGACCCGGGAGCCGTCGTCCAGGGCTCGATCCTGCACGACAACGTCCACATAGGGCGGGGTGCGGTGGTGCGCGGCGCGGTCCTCGACAAGAACGTCGAGGTGCCGCCGGGCGCGACGATCGGCGTCAACCCCGAGCGGGACGCGGATCTCTACACGGTCTCCAAGGGCGGGGTGATCGCGCTGGGGAAGGGCCGGATCGTGCCCTAGGTCCTGTCCGGCGGTGACCGACGACGGCCCCGGTGCGTCCGCACCCACCGGGGCCGTCGTCATGTCCCTGGACAGAAAGTGGAACCCCGTGTTGTCATGCCAACTGCCGTTGGTGACAACGTTGTTCCGTCTGAGCAAGAGCCGTACCACCCGCCCCACGCCCATCCCTGGCCCGCCCCACGCCCATCCCTGGCCCGTCCGGCAACCGTCCTCACCACCGTCCCCCCACCCGTCCTCAAAGAGGAGGATCCGTGCGTTTCGGACGACTCAGAGACCGACTCGCGTTACTGCTCGCCGCGGCCCTCGGTGCCGCGGGACTCGCCTCCGTGCCCGCCGCGGCCGACGATCCCGTCGCGGTCCACGGACTGAAGGGCGACTACTACACCCAGTCCGCCCCCGGCGCCTTCGACTTCCATGAACTCAAGGCCACCGGCTTCGACCCGCAACTCGACTTCGACGACCTGGAACCCCGGCTGCGCTTGGCCACGGGCCAGGACAACGATGTCAGCGTCCGCTGGACCGGCAAACTCGTACCGGAGAAGAGCGGACCCACCACCTTCTCGATCATCGGCGACAACGGTTTCCGTCTCTGGATCGACGGCAGGCCCGTCATCGACCACTGGGTGGACGACTGGGACCGCGAACAGACCTCCGAGCCCATCGAGCTGACGGCGGGCCACACCTATGACTTCAAACTCGAGTACTTCGAGCACTACGGCGGCTCCAACCTCCATCTGCGCTGGACCGAACCGGGAGGCGGCAAGGTGGCGATCCCGCAGTCGGCGTTCCTGCTGCCCGACGGCTACGACTACGACGGCGCCCTCGCGACCGTCGTCCAGCCGGACGGCCGCACCCTCAAACTCGACTTCGCAACGGAACTGTCTGCGCCCCCGGCCGCCGTCGTCGACCACCTCCAGGCCGTGATCGGCGGCGCCAAGTGGCCGTTGCGAGCAGCCGAGTTGGACCCCGCCGACCCCAGATCTCTCCTCGTCACGCTCAAGGAACCCGTCGTCGGCGACAAGACCGGCACTGCACGCGGCACCGCCGACCTGCGCTACGACGGCACGGGCGGCCTCGTCGCCGCCGGGGACGGCAAGGCGATCGGCGCCTTCTGGAGCAGCGGCCCCAACCGCTCCACGTACGAACTGCGCACGAAGTGGGCCGACGAGGTCGGGCCGGACAACGCCCTGCCGGAATACCCCCGCCCCCAGCTCACGCGTGACGCCTGGCGCAACCTCAACGGGCGCTGGCAGTTCGCCGCCGCCATCGCGGGGGAGCAGCCCCCGGTCGGGAGGACGCTCGGCGAGCACATCCTCGTCCCGTACCCCGCGGAGTCCCAGCTGTCCGGCGTCGAACGCCACGAGGACCGCATGTGGTACCGCCGCACCTTCACCGTCCCGGCCGACTGGCACATCGGCTCGGGCAAGCGGCTCCTGCTCAACTTCGGTGCCGTCGACTGGCAGTCCGAGGTGTACGTCAACGGGGTCAAGGTCGCCGAACACCGGGGCGGCTACGACAAGTTCGGCGCCGACGTCACCGACGCGCTGAAGCCCGGCCGCACCCAGGAACTGATCGTCGGCGTGTACGACCCGACCGACGCCGCGTCCGGCGAGAACCCGCCGCTCGGCAAGCAGCGCCTCGACCCCAGCGGGATCTGGTACACCCCGACCTCCGGCATCTGGCAGACGGTGTGGATGGAGCCGGTCGCCCCGGACCACGTCGACTCGCTCAAGCTCACTCCGGACGTCGACGGCGGCCGGCTCACCGTGGAACCGAAGGGCGTGCGCGACGGGCTGCCGGTCACGGCGACGGCGTACGAGGGAGGGCGGAAGGTCGCCACCGTCACCGGCCGCACCGGACAGCCGCTGACCCTGAAGATCGCCCACCCGCGCCTCTGGTCTCCGGACGACCCCTTCCTCTACGACCTCAGGGTGAGCGTTGGGCGTGACCGCGTCGGCAGCTATTTCGGGATGCGCTCGATCTCCGTCGAGAAGGTCGACGGCACCCCGCGCACCGTCCTCAACGGCAAGCCCGTCTTCATGATGGCCACGCTCGACCAGGGGTTCTGGCCCGACGGCCTGTACACCGCGCCGACGGACGAGGCCCTCGCGTACGACCTGCGCATGCACAAGGAGATGGGCTTCAACGCGGTGCGCAAGCACATCAAGGTGGAGCCCGACCGCTGGTTCTACTGGGCGGACCGGCTCGGCCTGCTGGTCTGGCAGGACATGCCCGCCATGACCGCCGGGGTGAACCCGAGCGCGGCGGCCCGCGCCGAGTACGAGCGCGAGATGAAACTGATGATCGACCAGCACATCAGCAGTCCGTCGGTCGTGATGTGGGTGACCTTCAACGAGGGCTGGGGCCAGTACGACGAGGGCCGCATCGCCGACCAGGCCAAGGCCTGGGATCCGACCCGGCTCGTCAACGGCATGTCGGGGCTGAACCTGGGGGCCGACGGCGGCACCGGCGACATCATGGACGAACACGGCTACCCGAGCCCCGCGCTGCCACCGGCCCCCGACGGCAGACGCGCGCTCGTCAGCGGCGAGTACGGGGGCCTGGGGCTCGCCGTACCCGGGCACGCCTGGTCGGTCCAGCAGTCGTACGTGGACGTTGACCCGTCGACGTACACCGACGACTACCTCGCCCGCCTCGCCGAGGTGCGGGCGCTCGCATGCCGGGGGAGCAACGGCGCCGTCTACACCCAGATCTCGGACGTGGAGGGCGAGCTGAACGGGCTCCTCACCTATGACCGCAGGGTCGTGAAGCCGGACGTGGGGAGGTTGAGGGCGGCGCACGAGGCGCTGATCGCCGACGCGTCCCGGGCGACCCCCACGGGCTGCCCGGCAACCTGACGCTTCCGGTCCTTCGAGGGCCTTCGCGGTCCTTCGAGCGACCCGGCGCTTCCGGTTGCTTCGCGCGGCCGCGCGTCGGCGCGCGTGCCGCGGTCGGGACGCCTATTCTGATCCGACCTCACGTGCCCCTTGTGTCCCGCCCCTTTCGCGGGGGCGGGACTTAATCTGCTGTTAACTGAGCGTAGCCTGATCATACTTGACCGTAATCGCCTGTCGGGGTTTGACTGCTTGCTCACCCTGTCGTCGACGCGAGAGCAAGCCTTTGACTCCTGATCTCCTCGCACCACTCGACCTGGCGTTCTGGAACATCGAGTCCGCCCAGCACCCGATGCACCTCGGCGCCCTCGGTGTCTTCTCCGCGCACTCGCCGACCGCGGGCGCGCACGCCGCCGAACTGCTCGCGGTCCGCGCGGCCGGGGTGCCCGGGCTGCGCATGCGGATCCGCGACGTCTGGCAGCCCCTCGCCTTCCCGCCCAACTTCGGGAGCGCGGCCCGGGAACCCTCGCCCGACTTCGAACCCCTCGACCACGTCCGGCTGCACGCGCCGACCGCGGACTTCCCCGCCGCCGCGGGCCGGCTCATGGAACGCCCGCTCCTGCGCGGCCGGCCCCCGTGGGAGGCGCACGTCCTGCCCGGTGAGGACGGCACCTCGTTCGCCGTGTTCTTCAAGTTCCACCACGCGCTGGCCGACGGCCTGCGGGCGCTGATGCTCGCCGCCGCCCTCATGGACCCGCTGGACCTGCCCGAGCCCCGCCCGCGCCCCGCGGAGCCGCCCCGCGGACTCCTCCCTGACGTCCGCAAACTGCCCGACCTGGTCCGCGGAACCCTCTCCGACCTGGGCCGCGCCCTCGACATCGGCAGCTCCGTCGCCCGTGCCACCCTCGGCGCCCGTTCCTCGCCCGCGCTCACCTCGCAGCCCACCGGAACCCGCCGGATCGCGGGCGTGGTCCTCGACCTGGACGATGTGCACCGCATCCGCAAGAGCGTCGGTGGCACCGTCAACGACGTCCTGATCGCCGTCGTCGCGGGCGCCCTGCGCAACTGGCTCGACGAACGCGGTGACGGCAGCGAGGGAGTCGTGCCCCGCGCCCTGATCCCCGTCTCCAGGCGCCGCCCGCGCACCGCGCACCCTCAGGGCAACCGGCTCTCCGGTTACCTGATACGGCTTCCCGTCGACGACCCGGACCCGCTCGGCCGGCTCCGTTCGGTGCGTATGGCGATGGACGCCAACAAGGACGCGGGACCCAACCGGGGAGCGGGCGCCGTCGCACTGCTCGCCGACCATGTGCCGCCGATCGGCCACCGCCTCGGCGGTCCCGTCGTCGGCCAGGCGGCCCGGCTGCTCTTCGACATCCTGGTCACCAGCGTGCCGCTGCCCAGCCTCGGCCTGAAACTCGGCGGCTGCCCGCTCACCGAGGTCTATCCGCTCGCCCCGCTGGCCCGCGGCCAAGCGCTGGCGGTGGCCGTGTCGACGTACCGCGGACGGGTCCACTACGGGCTCGTCGCCGACGCACAGGCCGTGCCGGACCTGAACCGGCTGGCCCGCGCGCTGTCCGAGGAGGTGGAGACGCTGATCATCGCCTGCGGCTCCTGAGACGGCCCGCGGGGACCGGTGATCATCTCGGGTTTGGCGCCTTGCCCTCTTGCTCCGTAAAATTCCGCCTTCGAAAGCGAGCGCGGTTCGAGCGCGGCGCGAGACCCGAGGAACGGCACACGCGATGACGGTGACAGAGGACGGCCAGGCGGCTCTCGCCGTGGACACGGCTGAGGACGACCGGACGGCTTCCGCCGTGGACGGGGAGGCGGTCTCCTACGGGCCGGGCATCGACCCGGAGCGGCTGGCCGTCTGCCTCGGCGTGCTCGACGAGCTCGACAAGATCGAGGTCGACCACCCGGACGCCATCGCCGTGCGCCGCGCCACCGCGGGCGTCTACCGCACGGTCAAGCAGCGCCGTCGCCAGGAGCGCAGGGCGGCCAAGACCGCCCACGACAAGGCCGTCACCGAGTCCACCGCGACCGGCTCCGCCCAGCGCATCGACGACGAGACGGAGGGCATCCTGCCCTCGTCCGTCACCGACGCCGGCGAGATCGCGGGGATACTCCAGCGCCCGCGCTCCTGCTACATCTGCAAGAAGCGGTACGTCGAGGTCGACTACTTCTACCACCAGCTCTGCCAGGACTGCGCCGCCGAGAACCGCGCCCGCCGCGACGCCCGCGCCGACCTCACCGGCAAGCGCGCGCTGCTCACCGGCGGCCGCGCCAAGATCGGCATGTACATCGCGCTGCGGCTGCTGCGTGACGGCGCGCACACCACCATCACCACGCGCTTCCCGAACGACGCGATCCGCCGCTTCAAGGCCATGCCCGACAGCGACGAGTGGATCGGCCGTCTGAAGATCGTCGGCATCGACCTGCGCGACCCGGCGCAGGTCGTGGCCCTGGCCGAGTCGGTCGCCGCCGAGGGCCCGCTCGACATCCTGATCAACAACGCGGCCCAGACCGTACGCCGTTCCCCGGGGGCCTACAGCGAGCTGCTCGCCGCCGAGTCCGGCCCGCTGCCCGCCGGTGAGCTGCCGCCCGCCGAGGTCATCGGCACCTTCGGCTCCGGCGCGGTGGCCGCGCTCCCGGTCGCCGGCGGTGGCGCGCTGACCGCGCAGGACGTCACCGACCTGGCCCTGGTGTCCGGCTCGGCCTCCCTGGAGCGGATCGCGGCCGGTACGGCCATCGACGCGGGCGGGCTCGTGCCCGACCTGCACGACACCAACAGCTGGATCCAGTCGGTCGAGGAGGTCACGCCGGTCGAGCTGCTGGAGGTCCAGCTCTGCAACTCGACGGCCCCCTTCATCCTGATCAGCCGGCTGCGCACGGCGATGGCGGCCTCCGGGGCCGACCGCACCTACATCGTGAACGTCTCCGCCATGGAGGGCGTCTTCAACCGCGGCTACAAGGGCGCGGGCCACCCGCACACCAACATGGCCAAGGCCGCCCTGAACATGCTCACGCGCACCAGCGCCCAGGAGATGTTCGAGAAGGACCGCATCCTGATGACCGCCGTCGACACCGGCTGGATCACCGACGAGCGCCCGCACCCCGACAAGATGCGTCTCGCCGACGCGGGCTTCCACGCCCCGCTCGACCTGATCGACGGCGCGGCCCGGGTGTACGACCCGATCGTGCGCGGCGAGCAGGGCGAGGACCTGTACGGCGTCTTCATGAAGGACTACGCGCCCGGCAAGTGGTGACCCCACCGTCATCCGCGGGTGAAGGTGCCCAGGCCGTCGTGGTCCCAGGCCTCGACGGTCACCCGCGACGCCTTCGAGCCGCCGGACCCCGGTGAACCCGAACCGACCTTGAACGTCACCCCCGAGAGCCCGGTCGCGTTCTCGCCGACGGTCCGGAAACTGAACCTGTCGCCGTCGTAGTGGGTGAGCCGGAACTTCGTGTGTTTCGGGCCCAGGCTCATGCCGAGTTCGCCGTTCGCGGCCGTGACGGTGAGCGGACCGTAGTAGGCGTTGCCGTACGTGCCCGTGTACGTGTCGAGGGCGCGGGCCGGGGACGCGTTCCGCGGGGGGCTGCCGTAGTCGGTGGGGGAGCGGCCCTGCTGCTCCTGCTGCCGGTAGACCCGGTCGATCAGGGGCAGCCAGTCCGTGGTGGGCTTCCCGTACTGGGCGGTGTCGAAGAAGTCCTGCGCGACCGAGTCGGCGAGGCCCACCGGCGCCGCGTTGGTCAGGACGGTGATGCCGAGCTGCTCGCCGGGCAGCATCGTCACATTGGTGTTGGCGCCGAGTTCGAAGGCGCCGGAGTGGCCGAGGCGCAGTCGGCCCTGGTCGTCGTATCCGACGTTCCAGCCGAGGCCGTAGAAGCCCGCGCGGCCCGCCGGGGCCTGCGGGGGCTGGGCGACGATCTCGGGCAGGTGCGTGCGCTCCAGCGGTGCGGCGGGGATGATCTGCCTGCCGTCCAGCTTCCCGTTCGCCAGTTGCAGCCGCATCCAGGTGGCCATGTCACGGGCCGTGGAGCTCGCGCCGCCCGCGGGCGACTGGGCGTCGGCGTCCCGGACGTACTTCGCCTGCCAGCCGCCGTCCGCGTTCTTCACATGGGTGACGGCCTTGTCCTTGGCCCGGTCGTAGTCGGAGAAGCGGGAGCTGGTGTTCTTCATGCCGGCGGGGCCGTACAGCGTGTCCTGGGAGAGCTTGTCCCAGGTCGTGTGCTTCGCGTTCGCGACCGCCTGACCCGCGGCGGTGACCCCGTAGTTGGTGTAGGCGTAGCTGGCGCGGAACGGGCTGAGCGGCTCGTATTTCAGGTGGTCCAGGATGTACGCCCGGTCGTAGCCGAGGTCTTCGAGGAGGTCACCGGAGTGGTCGGGCAGGCCGCTGCGGTGGGAGAAGAGGTCGGCGTACGTGACATGCGCCGTGACCCAGGGGTCCTTGAGCGAGAAGCCGGGCAGATGCGCGGTGACGGGGTCGTCCCAGGCGAGCGTCCTGCCGCCGACGACCCCCGCGACGACGGTCGAGGCCAGCGGCTTGGACAGCGACGCGAGCTGGAAGACGGTGTCCGGGTCGACGCCCCCGGACCGTCCCGCCCGACGCTCGCCGAAGCCTTTCAGATAGACCACGCGGTCCTTGTGGACGACGGCCACGGCGACGCCGGGAACGCCGGTCTTCTTCATGGCGTCCCGCACGATGCCGTCGAGCTTGCCGACGGCATCGTCCACCTTGGCCTGGGTGAGCCGCTGCGGCGGCTGGGGTGGCGGGGCGGCCGCGACGGCGGAGCCGGAGGCGGTGCACCCCGCGCTGAGCAGGGACGCCGCGGCGACCGCGATCAGCGCCGTGCTTCGGTGGTCTCCCGCCCGTCGCCGCACACTCATGGTCACCATTGAACGCGCGCTGTGAGGCGTTGTCCTGCGGAGTCGGGCGGGGGCCGTACGGAGTCCTGCGGGTGGCGGGCGGGAGCCGGGCCTGAGCCGGTGGGAGCCGGCGTGGCCCCTATGCGTCGGGCGCGCGGGTCCGCAGGCGTTCGTGGACGGGGTGGGCCGGGGAGTGTGCGAAGCGGACCCGGGTCCCTCCGTCGACGAGCAGATCGGCGCCCGTGATCCACCCGGCCGCGTCCGAGGCCAGCCAGACCACCGCCCGCGCGATGTCCTCGGGCCGGCCGATCCGGCCCAGCGGGAGCCCCGCGCCGAGCTCGTCCTCGGCGTTCTCCCAGACGAACCGGGCCATCTCGGTGCGGACGAGCCCCGGGGAGACGGAGTTCACCCGCACCTTCGGGGCGAGTTCGCCGGCGAGCTGCTGGGTGAGGTGCAGGAGGGCCGCCTTGCTGGTGCCGTACGCCCCCACGTTCGGCCCCACATGCCCGGCGCCCTCCGTGCACACGTTCACGACGGCGCCGCCGTGCTCGCTCATCCAGGCCGTCCAGGCACACTGCACCAACCGCAGCGGGGCCTCGACATTGACCGTGAACGCCTCGCGCCAGTGGTCCGGATCGGCGTCCATGAGCGGGCCGTACGGCTGGTTGGTCGCGGCGTTGTTCACCACGACGTCGATGCGCCCGAACTCCCGCAGCGCCAGCTCGGTCAGCTCCCGCAGATGCGCCGGATCGGCCACCGAGCCCGCGAGCCCGACGCCGCCGAGCCGTTCGGCGGCCCGGCCCACCGCGTCCGGGTCCCGGGCCGTCACACACACCCGCGCCCCCGCCCGGGAGAGCTCCTCGGCGACGGCGAGACCGATCCCGCGCGAGGCCCCGGTGACGATGGCACTCCTGCCCTCAAGCCCGTACGGCGTCGTCATCCGCGTACCGTCTCATGACGGACCGTCAGTCGACAGCCCCGAGCCGCGAGTGCTGCGCCGCCACCAGCTCCAGCACCGTGCGCCAGTCCTCCAGGACCCCGGCGTCGAGACCGGCGACCCTGCCCGACTCGTCCGCGTGGCGCAGGCTCAGCACGTCGTCGGTGTCCGTGTCGTCGGCCCATCCGCCGGTGTGCAGGCGGACGAGCCGGGAGACCCGCCCACCGAGCAGCGGCCGGACCAGGTCCGCCGCCAGGTCGGCGTGTCCGGCCGTGTCGCCGGGCCGCAGCAGGTGCCCTACGGCGTGGACCAGGCCCGCCACCTGGAGTTCCTTGTCCGCGGGACGACTTCGGCGCAGGAGCGCGGCGGTCTGCAGGGCGTGGTCGTGCAGATCGACTCGGCCGCCACAGCGGCCCGGGGTGTCCCGGGCGCCCCGGCAGGCGTGCAGCAGATCCATCAGCTCCTCGACGCTGCGCAGCTCCATGCGTCAGTCCTCCCGAGTCCTCCCGCGGGGAAAGCCGTTTCCGGGCGCCAGCAGATCATGGCTGCCTTGCGAATCGGCCAACGGGACCTGAACTGCGCGCCGTGTTCAGTGGTGCCCGTGGCCTTCGGCCCCCGGAGTCCCGTGCCCGTGGCCTTCCGGGGCAGGTGCGCCGTGGTGGTGGCCTTCCGCCCCGGCGGTCCCGTGCCCGTGGCTCTCCGGCTCCGGTGCCCCGCCCATCATCCGCAGCATCTCCCGGCCGCCCGTGCGCAGGAACCGCCACACCAGGGCCGCCGCCAGCAGCAGGAAGGCGATGTTGAGCCAGGTCGTGTAGTTCCAGGAGACGCCCTCCATGGGGATCTCCGCGTCGGCCTGGTCGGGGATGAGCCCGAGGCCGCCGAAGAGGAACTCCACGACGTATCCGGCGAGCACCATGGCGGCGTAGAAGGTGACCAGGAGGAAGCCCGTCATCCGCAGCCCGTAGTACTTCCGGTAGATGTTCAGGATCGGCAGGATCAGCAGGTCGGCGAAGATGAACGCGACCACACCGCCGAAGCTGATCCCGCCCTTCCACAGCACGACGGCCAGCGGCACGTTTCCGATCGAACAGACGAACGAGGCGATCGCCACGAGCGGGCCGACCAGGGGGCCGATCAGCTTCGCGGCGAGTGGATGGCCGTCGAGGAAAAGGGACTGCCAGAACGCGTCGGGCACCCAGGCCGCGATCGCGCCCGCGATCAGCAGGCCGATCACCAGATCGCGCAGGATCGCCGCCCACTCCATGACGAACACGTGTGCGACGGAGGTGTAGCCGTCGCGCGAGAGCAGCCGCCGTACGAACGAGCCCTCCGTCTGGATTGACATGTCCATCGCGGCATGCCCTTCCATCGACCCGGCGAGCCCGCGCTCCGCCTGCTCCCGGGCCTCGCGCAGCAGCCGTTCGCGCAGAAAGATCCGGAAGAGCACGGCCAGCACCACGATCATGATCGGGCCGCCGACGAATTCGGCGACCGTGAACTGCCAGCCCATCAACAGGGCCAGGATCACGCCGAGTTCGACGACCAGATTGGTGGAGGCGATCTCGAACGCCATCGCCGCGGTGAAGTTCGCGCCCTTGCGGAACAGCGAGCGGGCGAGCGCGACGGCCGCGTACGAGCAGGACGAGGACGCCGCACCGAGCCCCGCGGCCAGCGTGAGGGTCCGTGGCCGGTCGTCACCGAGGAGCCGCACGATCGTCGCGCGGCGCACCACGGCCTGGACGACGGCGGAGAGGCCGAACCCCAGGATCAGCGCCCAGGTGATCTCCCAGGTCATCGACCCGGTGATGGACAGTGCGTGCAGGATCGCGTGCATCGGCCTCACTCTTTCCCGTCCGGCTTCCCCGATTCACGCGGGACTATACCCCCTAGGGGTATTGGATGCCGTGCGGTGACCGAGCGGGTCCCGCCGGTTCAAGGTTCCGCAAAGACTTCGGAGGGCCGCCCCAAGGGGAGGGCCGGGCTCCGCGGGTCGGCCCATCGCCCCTGTCCGGGCGCAGGGTTGAGTCTTCCAGCCCTGGTCGCGGGGGGTCTTGGGCTACGCCGAACGGGTGGTGCGCGAGAGGGGATACATCATCAAATAGGCCCAGATCGGGGTCCGGTGGACGCTGATCGACGCAAGACGGTTACCTCGTGTTTTCAGCCCCATCGAGCGGGGGCCCGCTCATTTGGTTACCCTGTATCGGACGGACAGCCTGAAGGGTTCCACCCACACCCAAGGTCCGTCCCGGGACAGCCGGTCACCACGGCCTGCTCTCGCACGAGTTACCGGCGCCACCGCGTCCTTAACTGCCTTCGACTCAGACCCGAGGGGATGTCAGGCGACCGGAAGCAGACTGGCCCTGTACGTCCCGAGGGTGACCCGACACATAAGGAGTGCGCGGTGACACCGGAGAAGACGAATCGCGATCAGCGCCCCAAGGAACGCACGGAGCGCGGAGGCCGGCCCGAGAAGAAGCTCGGCAGCCTCGACGTGTGGGCCAGGTCCGCCCCGATCCGCCTCGCGGGGTACGAGGACGACCTCGCCGAGCCCCACATCCTGCCCAGCGTGGACTGACCGCCCCCTCGGGACTGATCGCGATCGTCGATGGCATGGGCGTGCCAGACTCACGCCCATGCTGATCAGAGAAGCCGCGGCCGACGACTGGCCGCGGATCTGGCCTTTCTGGCACCGGATCGTCGCTGCGGGTGAGACCTACACCTGGGACCCGGGCACCTCCGAGGAGGCGGCCCGGGCTCTGTGGATGGCACCGGGCAAGCGTGTGTACGTCGCCGAGGACGCCACCGGAGCGGTCGTCGGCTCGGCCTACGTCACCGCCAACTACGGCGGCCCCGCGGCCCGCGTCGCCAATGCCGGATTCATGGTCGACCCCGACCATGCCGGGCTCGGCGTCGGGCGCACGCTCGCCGAGCACATCCTCGCCGCGGCGAAGGCCGACGGCTACCGGGGCATGGTCTTCAACGCCGTCGTGGAGACCAATCCCGCCGTCAAGCTGTGGACCGCGCTCGGCTTCACGATCCTCGGCACCGTGCCGGACGCCTATGAGCATCCCCGGCACGGGCGGGTGGGACTGCACATCATGTACAAGCCGCTGTGAAGCCCCCACGCCCCAGGCCTGATCCAAACGGCAGGCCCTAGGTGTATTGACCCGCAGCGTTGTTCACGCGGCTGATGGGTGGTTGGCCGCCGAGCGCGGTGTGGCAGCGGTGGTGGTTGTAGGTGTGGAGGAAGTCTTTCAGGGCTGCGGTGCGCTCGTCGTTTGAGGTGTAGGGCCGCAGATAGGCCCATTCGTCGAGCAGGGTGCGGTTGAAGCGTTCGACCTTGCCGTTGGTCTGTGGCCGGTAGGCGCGGGTGAGCTTGCCGGTCGCGTCCAGGTCGGCGAGCGCCTGCTGCCAGGCGAAGCTTTTCCTGTAGGGCCAGGCGTTGTCGGTCAGGATCCGCTCGATGCGGTCGATGCCCGCGGCGTGGAAGAAGGCCGCGGCGCGGCGCAGGAAGCCGGCGCAGGTGGCGGCCTTCTCGTCCGCGTGGACTTCGCTGTAGGCGAGGCGGCTGTGGTCGTCGACGGCGGAGTGGACGTAGTCGAAGCCCATCTTGCTGCGGGTGGCCCGGC